>JBCAZN010000069.1:0-9144 GCA_038533035.1 Pseudomonadota bacterium | reverse complement strand
GCAAGAGCTGGAGTGAAGCTACGATCGAGGCCGCCTGCAAAGCGCTAGCTGAGGACTTCAGCCCGATTACAGACATGCGCGCTAGTGCGGATATTCGCCTGCTTGCGTGCCAGAACCTGCTGCGGCGATTTTTTGCCGAGACGCAGGCACCCGAACTGCAAACGGTGTACTCGTATGGACGCTAGCGCACGCACCGAGAAGCAACGCGCAACGGCGCTTGGTGCGCCGCTCGCACACGACAGTGCGCACTTGCACGTTACGGGACAGGCGTCTTACACGGATGACCTGCCCGAGCCGCGCGATCTGCTGCATGTCGCTGTCGGCATGAGCCCGGTACCGCATGCAAAACTGAAGTCGCTGAATCTGGCGCCGGTTCTCGAGCAACCGGGTGTCGTTGACGTTTGTACTGCCGCGGATATTCCGGGTGAAAATAACTTCGGTCCGATTATTGCGGACGACCCGATATTCGCCGAGGACCTCGTACAGTTCGTGGGTCAGCCGATGTTTGCCGTTGTGGCGAAAAGCGTCGACGCAGCGCGCAAAGCCGCGCGCAAGGCCGAGGCCGGTTTTGAAGAACTCGAGGCGATCCTCGATGCGGCAACCGCTGTCGAAAAGGCATCGTTTGTTTTGCCAAGTGAAACGCTCGAACGCGGCAAACCGGACGCTGCACTGGCTGCCGCCCCGCATCGCCTCAAGCGTCGTGTTGAACTTGGCGGCCAGGACCAGTTTTACCTGGAAGGCCACATCGCGATGGCGCTGCCGCAGGAAGACGGTTGCATGCTGGTGTACAGCTCGACACAACATCCCGACGAGGTGCAAATGCTGGTCGCACACGCGACCCAACGGCAGGCGAAAGATGTCACGGTCATTTGCCGCCGCATGGGGGGCGCATTCGGTGGTAAGGAAAGCCAGGCGGCGCTGATTGCCTGTGTTGCCGCGCTGGCGAGCGACAAGACCGGGCGTCCGTGCAAGCTGCGCCTCGATCGCGACGACGACATGATCATGACCGGGAAACGTCATGATTTCGTGATCGAGTACGACGTCGGCTTCGACGACGACGGCCGCATCCTCGGCATCGATTACGAATTCGCGTCACGCTGCGGTATGTCCGCGGACCTGTCCGGGCCCGTCAATGACCGCGCGATGTTCTCCTGCGACAACGCCTACTTTCTCGAGAACATTCGTATTCTCTCGCACCGCTGCAAGACCAATACCGTCTCGAATACGGCGTTTCGCGGTTTCGGCGGGCCGCAGGGTATGTTCGCCATCGAATATGCGATAGACGATATCGCCCGTTCCCTCGGGCGCGACCCGCTGGAGGTGCGGCGCATCAATTTCTACGGCACCGATGACCGTAACGTTACGCAGTACCAGCAGGTCGTCGAAGACAACATCATCGGTGAGATTTTCGACCGACTCGTTAAAAGTGCTGGCTATGAGAAGCGACGCGCCGAAGTCCGTGCATTCAATGCATCGAATGGCATTCTGAAGCGCGGTATAGCCATCACGCCCGTGAAATTCGGCATTTCGTTTACCAACACGATGCTGAACCAGGCCGGCGCGCTTGTGCACGTTTACAAGGACGGGACCGTGCAGCTCAACCACGGTGGCACCGAAATGGGGCAGGGCCTGTACATCAAGGTCGCGCAGGTTGTCGCCGACGAATTGCAGATCGATGTCGATCGCATTCGCATCACAGCGGCGGACACCAGCAAGGTCCCCAATGCATCGGCGACCGCCGCATCGAGTGGCGCTGATATGAACGGCATGGCGGCAAAAATTGCGGCCGGCAAGATTCGCACGCGCCTGACGGAATTTGCCGCCCGGCATTACGCGGTCACCGAGGCTGACGTTACGTTTCAAAATAACGGTGTGCAGGTCAAGGAGCGGTGGGTGCCGTTCGCCGAGCTTGTGCAACTGGCCTGGGTGGACCGTGTTTCGCTGTCGGCGACGGGTTTCTACAAGACGCCGAAGATCAACTACGATCGCGACACGTTCAGTGGCCGGCCGTTTTTCTATTTTGCCTACGGTGCGGCGGTTACCGAGGTCGTCGTCGATACGCTGACCGGCGAGAACCGTACATTACGCGTCGATATCCTGCACGACTGCGGTGACTCGCTGAATCCTGCCGTCGATATCGGCCAGGTCGAAGGCGGCTACGTGCAGGGCGTTGGCTGGCTGACGTCCGAAGAGCTGTGGTGGAATGACCGCGGCGAACTCGGCACGCACGCGCCGTCGACCTACAAGATTCCCACCTGCTCGGATCTCGCGCCCGATTTCCGCGTTGAGCTCATGCAAAGCGTACCGAATCGCGAGGACACGATTTATCGATCGAAAGCCGTTGGCGAACCACCATTGATGCTCGCGTTATCCGCGTTTCTTGCCTTGCGCGATGCGATTGCCAGCGACGCCAATCCATTGCCGGACCTGCGAGCACCCGCGACACCCGAGGCAATTCTGCACGCGCTACACAAGGCCGCAGCATGAACGAGTGGATTGACGAACTCAGTGACCTCGCCGCAGCCGGTGAGCCGGCGGTTCTCGTGACTGTGGCAGGTATTCGTGGCTCAGCCCCGCGCGAGATCGGCGCGAAAATGATCGTCACCGAGCGCGAGACCATCGGCACGATCGGTGGTGGGCAGCTTGAATACCAGAGCACGCGCGTCGCAGTGGGGATGCTCGATGCGACGGAGGCAATATTGCGCAGCTTTCCGCTTGGCTCGTCGATGGGACAGTGCTGCGGCGGCGTTGTCGAGATCCTGTTTGAGCCTGTGACCGATGGCATACCGGCCTGGCTGCGCGATCTCAAGACACTGCACGGCCAACGTGCGCCAGCGATGATCGCTACGCGAATTTCTCGCAGCGCACCGGAAAAGCTCGTGGTGACCAGTGACGATGTTTACGCCGGCGACACGTCGAGCGGGCTTGTGCCGCAGGCGCGAGCTCTGCTGGCGCAGTGCTCAGGCGCTGAACGCAATGTGCAGGAGTTTTATGAGCCTGTGGTCGCACCGGATCTCAATATTGCGGTGTTCGGTGCCGGCCACGTCGGTTCTGCGGTCGTAAACGCGTTCGCGAGCCTCGATTGCAACATCCGCTGGATAGACAGTCGGCGCAACATTTTTCGCGACGTACCAAACAACGTGCGCGCCATCGAATCGTCCGAACCGTCGTTAGAAGTTGCCGCGATGCCGGCGGGCAGTCACTACCTGGTCATGACGCACAGCCACGCCCTCGATTTCGATATATGCGATCGTATCCTGCGACGCCGTGATGCACGCTATGTCGGGTTGATCGGATCCGTATCGAAGCGGCGCCGCTTCGAGAAGCGTTACCGGCAGCAGGGCATGGAGCAGGCCTTGATCGACGATTTGGTCTGCCCGATCGGCGTCGATGGCATCAGTGGCAAAAAGCCTGCCGAGATTGCCGTGGCGGCCGCGGCCGAAGTCCTGCGCATTCACGAACGCGCAACATCGTTACCGGCAGACATGCCGGACAACGTGCACCCGCTGCGGCGCTGACGTGGACGCGTATCTGGTCGACTGGCTGAACCTGCTCGCCCGCTGGGTGCATGTCATTACGGGCATCGCCTGGATCGGCTCGTCGTTGTACTTCATCTGGCTCGATAACAGCCTCGAAAGCCCTCGCGACCCCGCCGATGACGAAAAAGGTGTCGGCGGCGAAGTCTGGTCGGTGCATGGCGGCGGTTTTTATCACGCGCAGAAATACAAGGTAGCGCCGCAGCAGCTGCCAGAGACTTTGCACTGGTTCAAGTGGGAGGCGTACTGGACCTGGATGTCGGGCATCTTTCTGCTGGGGCTGATCTATTTTCTCGGCGCCGAGGTCTACCTTGTTGATCGCAACGTCGCCGACCTGACGTCGCTGCAGGCTATCGGCATCTCCGTTGCGTTCATCGTCGGCGGCTGGCTTGTCTACGATCTGCTGTGCAAGACGCCGCTTGCCAATGACGATCGCCTGTTTGCGTTCGTGCTGCTCGGCTTGACGGCGTTGCTCGCCTGGTCGTTGTGCAGTCTGTTCAGCGGCCGTGCGGCCTATATCCTGTTCGGTGTCGTGCTCGGCACGATCATGGTTGCGAACGTGTTCTTCGTCATCATCCCGGGGCAAAAACTGATGGTTGCTGCCGCGGAAGTTGGCAGAGCGCCGGACCCGGTCCACGGACTGCGGGCGAAGCTGCGCTCCGTGCATAACACCTACTTCACATTACCCGTGTTGTTCGTCATGACGAGCAATCACTTTGCGATGACCTATGGCCATGAGCACAACTGGCTGGTACTCGTTGCGATCTCGGTGGCGGGCGCCCTGGTTCGCGTCTGGTTCGTGGCACGACACAACGGCAAGCCATCACCGTGGACGATCGTGGTTGCTATCGCCATTCTCGCGGCTACCGCATTTGCAATTGCGCCGCGAGCCCAGGTGACGGGAACCGCGGAGGTGTCGTTTGCGCAGGTTCGTAACGTGATCAACGCACGCTGCACCAGTTGCCATTCGGCTGCACCAGTGCACCCCTCGTTTCCTGCAGCGCCTGCCGGCGTTATGCTGGATAGCGCCGATGAAATCGTTGCCGAGGCTGATCGCATACACCAACAGACCGTGGCGACGCGGGTGATGCCGATCGGTAACCTGACGGCCATGACCGACGAAGAGCGGCAGATCATCGACCAGTGGTACCAGTCATTGCAGGAAGCAAAATGAGTTACTCAGGTTACCCAAGAGATATGCGCGGCTACGGCCGCGAGATACCGGATGCGCGCTGGCCGAATTCGGCACGTATCGCCGTCAACTTTGTCGTCAATTACGAAGAAGGCGGTGAAAGCTGCGTGCTGCACGGCGACGCGGCGTCCGAAGCATTTCTGTCGGAGATTGTTGGCGCCGCACCGGTCGAGGGTGCGCGGCATATGAACATGGAGTCGATTTACGAGTACGGCTCGCGTGCCGGTTTCTGGCGATTGCACCGATTGTTCTCCAAAAACAAGGTGCCAGTCACCGTGTTTGGCGTCGCGATGGCGCTCGAGCGCGCCCCGGATGCTGTTGCTGCGATGCAGGAGGCCGACTGGGAAATCGCGAGCCACGGTTATCGCTGGGTGGATTACCAGCACGTCGATGAGGCAACCGAGCGCAAACACTTCGAGGAGGCAATGCGTATACACGAGGCCTCGACTGGCTCGCGCCCGAGCGGCTGGTACCTGGGGCGCTGCAGCCCGAACAGTCATCGCATCGCCGCGGAACTCGGTGATTTCACTTACAACGCCGACTGTTACGCCGACGATGTACCCTACTGGGACTACCAGTTCGATTCGCCACAGCTCATGGTGCCGTACACGCTCGATGCCAACGACATGCGATTCGCGACCTCGCAGGGTTTCAACAGCGGCACGCAATTCTACGAATATCTTCGCGACAGCTTTGATGTACTGCGGCTCGAAGGTGGCCGCATGATGTCGATCGGACTGCACTGCCGACTCGCAGGGCGCCCGGGGCGCTTCGCGGCACTCGCCCGTTTCCTCGACTACGTGCTGTCCCATGACGACGTCTGGGTTGCGACTCGACTCGATATTGCAGAGCACTGGCGGCGCGAACATCCGGCGAAGGACAGCGGCGATGAGTGAATTCGTCGAGCGCTATGGTGGGGTCTACGAGCATTCACCGTGGGTCGCCGAACGCGTCGAAGCGCTGTTTGAAAACCAGGTCGGAAACCAGGTCACTGACACCAGGTTTGAAAACCAGGTCACTGACACCAGGTTTTTGGCGAAGCTGATGGCCGATTGTGTCGACAATGCGTCGCACGAGCGGCGGCTTGCGTTGATCCGGGCGCATCCGGATCTTGCCGGACGTGCACAGGTCGCGGGCGAATTGACTGCTGAGTCCACTGCGGAGCAGTCGAGTGCCGGGCTGGACCAGTGCTCGGCTGAAGAGTACGAACGCTTCCAGCAACTCAACGATACGTACAAGGAAAAATTCGGCTTTCCGTTTGTCATGGCGGTACGCAATAGTAATCGCGAGGAGATACTCGACGCCTTTGCTGCGCGGCTCGAAAACGACTATGACATGGAGTTCGAAACGGCGATTCAGCAGATTCACGAGATTGCCGAAATGCGGCTGCAGGCCATGGAGCAAGCAGAATGACTCATCCGTTCTATCACTGGGTGCAGCTTGAACAACCGCGCCTTGGCACGCGGGTAACGTACGCCACCGACGATTTTTTTGCGGCCAAGGAACGTCTGATCGATCCGGCCAGGCCGGTCTTCAAGGACGGCGTGTATGACGATCACGGCAAATGGATGGACGGCTGGGAAAGTCGGCGCAAGCGCACGCCGGGCCACGACTGGTGTGTCATTCGACTTGGCGTTCCCGGTGTGATCCATGGCTTCGACATCGACACCTCGTTTTTTACGGGCAACTACCCACCCGAGGCATCCATCGAAGCGTGCGTGAGTAACGACGATGTTCCCGAGGAAGGCTGGCAGGAAATCGTCGCGAAAGCGGCGCTGGCAGGCGATGCGCATCACTTTGTCGAAGTCGAGGACGATCGTGTCTGGACACACGTGCGCCTGCACATATACCCGGATGGCGGCATCGCGCGACTGCGTATATTCGGCGAAATCCGGGCCGATTTCTCCGACGTCAACGGCTACGTCGACCTTGCGGCGGTCGAGCATGGCGGACGCGCGATCGGATGCAGCGACGAACACTACGGCAGCATGCACAACCTGAACGCACCGGGTCGTGGCATCAATATGGGTGACGGCTGGGAAACGGCGCGTCGGCGCGGCCCCGGCAACGACTGGGTCATCCTGGCGCTTGGCCAGGCCGGCAGGATCGAGCGCGCCGAAGTCGATACCGCACACTTCAAAGGTAACTATCCGGACCGAGTGTCCATCGAAGGTGCGACGTTTGCGGATGACACGTCGGCCGGCGCGGATTCGCCAGAGTGGCGAACGCTGTTACCGGAGTCGAAGTTGAAGATGGATCAGCAGCATATCTTCGATGAGCTCGAAGACATTGGCGAAATTACTCACGTGCGCATGTCGATTTATCCGGACGGCGGCGTCAGCCGCCTGCGGCTCTTCGCGAAGGTCGGCGAATGACCGTCACACTGAAAGCCGAGCTTCTTACGTCCGAACGCTTTGCACCGTACGGCGAGGTCATCGAAGCGTCCCGGGAATCCAGCGCAGCGATGAACGACGCGCGTTTTGATCGCTTTGACGATCTCTGCAATGTCGACATCATCAACGATGGCGCCGTCGCCGTGAGTATCGCGCGCTGTCGAACGCCGACGCAGCTGCCTCTCAGGATCGACATGGTTGAACGGCACCCGCTGGGTAGCCAGGCATTCGTGCCACTCGGTCCATGCCGCATGGTGATCGTCGTGGCGCCGCCGGGCGAGGGCGTCAATGTCGACGACCTGCGCGCCTTTGTTACCAACGGCCGGCAGGGATTCAATTACCGCCGGGGTACGTGGCACATGCCGTTAGTCGGGTTTGACGAGGGTCAGGAGTATCTTGTCATCGACCGCTCCGGCAACGAGCCGAACTGCGAAACACATATGATCGACGACATCATTTTTGTCGAGGCCGATTGATGCCGCACGCGTACCGGGGGTCGATTTTTCACTGTCTGTCGGATCCGGGTGAGCATGTCGCTGCCGGTAGCGTCGAGTACTTCGACGATGGTGTACTGGTTGTCGATGACGGCCGTATTGCTGAGGTGGGTGATGCGAACACGCTACTTGGCACCCTTGGCGATACGGTTGTTGTCGAGGATCACGCCGGCAAACTGATACTGCCCGGGCTGATTGACTGCCACGTTCACTACCCGCAGCTCAATATCATCGCCTCGTACGGCGCGCAGCTCCTCGACTGGCTGAACCGCTACGCGTATCCGGCCGAGATGCGATTTGCCGACCCGGACTACGCGCACGAGGTTGCCGAGGCATTCCTCGATGAGTTACTGGCAAACGGCACAACAACAGCACTCGTTTTCGGTACCGTGCACCCGCACTCGGCCGACGCAATTTTCGAAGCTGCCGAAACTCGCAACATGAGACTCATTGCGGGCAAGGTCCTCATGGATCGTGGTTGTCCTGAAGCGCTGCGTGACAACGCGGCATCAGGTTACGAGCAAAGCAGGGCTTTGATTGAGCGCTGGCATGGCAAGGGCCGCCTCGGCTACGCGATCACGCCGAGGTTTGCACTGACATCCAGCGACGAACAGCTGGCGGCGGCCGGGAAACTCGCGGCCGAATACCCGGATACCTGGCTTCACACGCACCTCGCAGAGAATCGCGCCGAGGTGGCGGAAATCGCGCGGCTGTTTCCGGAAAGCAACAGCTACCTTGATGTTTACGATCGCCATGGCCTGGTACGCGAGCGCTCGGTGTTTGCGCATTGCCTGCATATGCACGAAGCCGATCTCGGCACGATGAGCACCAAGGGCAGCGCCGCGGCGTTCTGCCCGACCTCCAATCTTTTTCTGGGTAGCGGTCTGTTCGACTTGCGGGCAATGCGCGCCGCGAACATTCGCTGTGGCCTGGCGACTGACGTCGGCGGCGGCACCAGCCTGTCACTTCTGCGCACCGCCAGCGAGGCTTACAAGGTACTGCATATGCAGGAGCAGGCGCTGCCGGCCGAGCGAGCGTTGTGGCTCGCGACACTCGGCGCCGCCGAGGCGCTCTATCTTGATGATGAGCTCGGTAATTTCGCCGTCGGCAAAGAGGCGGACTTTATCGTCGTCGATCCCAACGCTGCATCTATCACTGCACGCCGTTGTGCCGAGGCCGACTCGATCGCAGAGCGCCTGTTCGCCCTGCTGGCGCTCGGAGACGACCGCAACGTTGCCGCGACCTATGTCGCTGGCGAGCAGTTCGTCAAATCGAGTTGATAATCGCGTTGAGCGTTGCGCTCGGACGCATCGCCTTTGCCGCACGCTCAACGTCAGGCTGGTAATAACCGCCGATATCCACGGCAGACCCCTGCGCCGCAAGCAGCTCATCATTGATCGCTTGCTCGTTGTCGGCGAGCGCCTGCGCGGCTGCCGCGAATTTCTCGGCAAGTTCGCCGTCTCGCAAGGTCAACGAGCACGATAACCGTGGCAGCCACTATTACCTCGCGATGTACTGGGCCGAAGCGC
>JBCAZN010000068.1:0-9222 GCA_038533035.1 Pseudomonadota bacterium | reverse complement strand
AGGAAGACTTCCAGCATTATTATTTTTACTCATCAGCTCTTCAGCTTGGGCAACCGGTCTTCCAAGCTTCAGCAATTCTGATCGAGTAATTATTTTTCTCATCGCCCTTTTGTACCTTGCGTTGATCGGCTTAATACCTTCGGCGCTTATCTATTACAAATATAGGAAGCGCTGGATATTTCTGCTAAGCCCTGTATTCGGTTATGTCATTTACTCGATTTTCCAATAGTTTCTTTCAGGAGACTGTCATCACATGAACGATACGGCAGCGCAGCTCATCAGGCTTCTTGGGTATCTTTTGCTCGCGACTGCAGCCGTTGTCCTTTCAGTCGCGTTGTTGACCCTTTACCAGGTGTTCTTCTCACCTGACTCTGTTGCTGCAGTACAGGTTGTGAAAGATTTTCTTGCCGCCGACGTGCCGCTCTTGATGACCGAAATTCGCGGTCAGGAGTCGCGAGTTGACCTTGATCCGTCCGCTCGAATGGTAATCGTCTTCTTTATTGGGGCTATGACAATTATTGCGTTGACCTCAATGGTGCGCGCCCTTGTCGCGCTTGGGTTGCAGATAGTAAAGTTCAGTCTCGCGAAGAACGACGCTGGCAGCACCCAACAATAACCCGGCTGATTCGATCCATAAGCAGGCCGCCGTTTACTCCAACGCAAGGGCGTAGTTAGCAACCTGCGTATAAGGGCAATGTCGAAAAAAACATCAATACTGATCAGAGTCATCATCTACGTGGTTGCGCTTCTTAGCATCGCCGCCGGCGTACCGAAGGTGATGCAAATGCCCCAGGAGCTTGGTTTTCTGAGTTCTTTGGGTTTGCAGGGCCTCGCCGTCTCTGCACTGGGCGTTGTCCAGATAGCAGGAGGCGTTCTTTTCGCGATGAACCAATATCGCCTGGTGGGCGCCGTGCTCGCCGGGGCTGCGTTCCTGGTTTCCAGCATTGCGTTGTTGGTTGGTGGAAACATTCCGTTTGGCCTGTTCTCGCTGCTACCAATAGCGGTGTTATTGGTCGTTGCCAGAGCGGATCGCCGAGCCCGGGCCTGATCACGTAACAGGTGTGTCATGACTTTTCGATCAAAGATGGATGCCTGGATCGTCGTGGTGATCGTCGCAATATCCATCGTCGCGCTTGTCACGCTGATCCCCGCGCTAATGCAGACAACAGGCGTAGAGCGCTGGGTTGTCCTCCCGTTGATGATGTTGGCAACCGTCCTGCCGGTCTGGCTGCTGGTGAGTACACGGTACGTTGTCGATAAGGACATACTTACGATCAAGTGCGGTCCCTTTCGATGGAAAGTCCGGCTCGACGAAATCGAGTCGTTGCAGGCTACGCGTAGCCCGCTGTCATCCCCGGCACTTTCACTCGATCGTGTTTTGATTCGCTACCGAAACGGTCGCCGCGTCATGGTCTCGCCTGAAGACAAACAGAAATTCGCGGCCGCTTTGGGACAGCAGCTCGAGTGAGCTTCGCGGACTGACCGCCACATAGCGCGCTATAATTGAGAACATGGTGAACGAGTTAATAAAGTGGTTCGCTATTGTCGCTATGCTGTTGGGCGCGCAGTCGCTACGGGCGCAAGATGGCGGGCTTGGCTATGTTGCTGTTCGCCTAACGAACGCGAATCCCGAGCGCATCGCAAAGTTCGAATGGACCAATCACGAAAGCGGCTTTGTCGTAAAAGTGGATTCGTCGGACTGTAAGCCTGCGGGCGCCGACGCGCGTATGTGCATCGTTCCTGCAACGCCCGGGCGCTACTACTGGAGTCGCTACCAGACCATTTCGCGATTCCGCCTGGAAGACTCCCTGGTTCAGGAGCCACCGATGGAGCGTGAGGGGCCGGATTCACCGCAGGACACGTTCGAAGTTGTGCCCGCTGCGATCAACTACATCGGCGACTGGGAAATGAAGAAAAACTCAGTGACCTACTCAACGATGTCGCCGCGTCACCAGTTCAAAGTCGATGTCGTGCAAAACGCGAATTCGTTGTCGAAGATCTATACGTTGTTTCCAGAGCTGGCAAATACCAACGATCTCTACCTGTCGATGATGGGCAAGCAGGCAATATCGATCGAACGATTTCTCGAAATTGTGAAGCAAAACACCGATTAATCTAGCTGTCTGCATCTCTTGGCCGGATCATCGTCACGACGTAACCATCCGACAAATTGCGCTTGTTGAACAAGCTGGAGAACAGCGCAAACGGATACACCGTGAAGCGATTGACAACCAGCGGAACAAGGCCGCCCGATAACCATTGCGGGATTTGTTGGTGATTGCTCTTCTTGGTTTGTTGTTCTGACGTCCACTCTTGCCGATCCTTCAACGTTCGTTTGGCCAACCAAACTCGCAGATGGCTCAACCAGTTAATCCACGGGTAACCGTACGCAGTAACAACAACATCAGTAAATCCTGTTTCATTCGCAAGGTTGTGTACATCGTCGACTTCATAGCGCCGCAGGTGACCGACCAGTTCATCATGGACAGACCAATACTTCATTCGAGCGGGAGCTGATATCACGGCCTGGCCGCCGGGATTCAGCATTGCGAAGACCCTGGAAAAGAATAATCGGTCATTCTCGATGTGTTCAGCCACTTCGCATGCGACGACACAGTCAAAACGATCTTCGATGTCTTCTGCGAAGATGTCGTTATTCGAAACTTTCAGCCTCGACCTCAGGTCGGGCTGCAGCTTGTCATAGGATTCTTGCAGGTCGTCTGTAAAGTCGACGGCAAGACCCTGTTCAAACTGTTCCAGCAACTCGCGGGTCAGAGACAGGTTACCGGCGCCGATTTCCACAAACGAACGCCCAGGCTGCAAGCGCTTCAGCACCTCGTAACGCCGAAAGAGATATCGTGGTGGTGAGTAATTCATAGCGCCGCTTTCAAAGATTGCTGCAACTGTTCGGCCAATACGCCTGACGAGAATTTTCGTTGGAACAATTCATGGCCGGCCTCTCCGATGGACGGTAGCGCTGACCGGTTTTCGATCGCCCATGATATCGCAGACGCCAGGTCTTCCGCGTTGCCCTGTTCGACCAACAAACAGTTTTCGCGATCGATGAAATCAACGGGCTCGTCGGTGCGCCCGATCACCGTCGGCTTGCTTTGGGCCAGAAACTGGAACGCTTTGCCTGTAATGACGCGCCGTGCCTGAGGTGTTCCACCAAATGGTCCGCCGAGACAAAGATCGGCGCCAGGTATCACGCTGCTTTGGAGTTCATCAAAGTCCACCCAGAGATCGTGGCGAACGTTACTGAGCTCAAGTTCCTGCAATAGATGATTGAAATCCCGCAACGCTTTCCCACTACCACCAATGATCCGAACTTGTACCGGCTGTCCTTCGATTAATTTGCACGCCCGCAATAACACGTCCATGCCGTGCAACGGCAGGAACGTGCCATAAAAAAGAACGCTCAAATGCTCTTTTTGATGCACCGGCACCACGGCCGCGTCATGCGCCTTGTCGGTATTTGCCCCAACGTAAACGACGTCAATCTTCTTCTCACTAATGCCAAACGATGAGGAGATGAATTGCTTGTGGCAAACCGTATCGGTAAGACATCGCCGGGACAAAACCAAGCACAGCCACTCAAGCGGCCAGATTAGCAGGCCAATCAGGCGGCCCGGCACACCCAGTTTCTTCTCCGAAACAAGCGCGTCGCTGGGCGACATGAACTCGTCAAATATCAATGGCTTACCAATAGTGATCAACCGGATAAGGAGGAAGATTTCGTGGCCACGAAAGCCGAGCAAGTAGATGTCGGGTCTGTGTTTGACTCGCGCCACCAGTGTCTTCCAGATGGTTTCAAAATAGCGACCGATGCCGCGTCGTCTGTTGCAGGCATCGAGTGCTTCCAAACCCTCTATTCGTGCGAGCGCATCTCGAACGCTTCTCGTGCGTATATAGCCAGGATCTCTATAAGAAACTATATGGCAGACTTTTAAGGATTGATCGCCTTGCATGGTGAGTGTCTATTTGTCAGAGGTTCGAAATACTCGTGTGCCGAGTATAAGGGCTCCGGTAAGCAGCTCAGCCGCGACTACCCACACCCTGAAGATCAACATTAAAAACAAGGCGAGCTCGAGCGGCAGAATCTCACTAAGAGCAACGGCGCCCGCGGCTTCACGAACACCTACGCCGCCGGGTGCGAAGATAGCCAGAAAACCTGCAAGATATCCGGCAGTGATGGACAGCACGAATACGGCCGAGGTTCTGCTATCAAAGCTGATATCGGTGAGCGACGCGCACAGCAGCGCGAACGTGGCAATAAGAAACAACCAGGTTAGTGTAAAGCCGATCACCAGGAAGAAGGTCTTTCGGTAGCTAATGTTTATGCTGGCAAACTGCAGCGCTTTCTCCGCACGCGGGAACAGCTGAGTGGCGCGGTCGACTAAATAGCTTGTATTGCGGGCGCACAAAATTGCTGCTGTGGTGATAACGAGCAGACCGATGGGTAACAGGCCGCCATAAACAACGGCAGTTGCGACCAACGCAAGCCATAGACCGGTCAGCAACAAGAGTGCCTGCTCGAGAAAACTTGCCCGGCCGATACTGGATGCCTTGTACTCAAGCTCGCTCAGCCTCGCCCCACGTGCCGCAAGCCCCCAAATCTTTCCTGGAATGTATTTACCAAGGTTGATCAACGCTATCTGGGAGGCACTTTCTAACAGGTCGATCTTGCGGGCGCTTACCGAATGCAACACCGAACTCCAGGTCAATGAAATTGCAAGAAAGTATGCAGCGTACGCGAGTATAGCGGCACACAGCTTTCGCGGTTCGGCATCCAGTAGTCGCGTTGCGTCGACCTGACTGTCTCGCAGGTAAGAAAACACAAAGTAAAGCGCGACGATGACACTTATGAGGAGCCATGCTCTGCCGATAAGCTTCTTCGTTGACACTGCGGCTAAATTTCCGCGTCGCGATAACTGTTGTCGAGAACCGAGCGCCACCAAGCTTCATTGTCCAGCATCCACTGCACAGTCGACTCCAGACCGGAAGCCAGGTCATGGGATGGAGTAAAGCCAAGTTCACGCGCCGCGCGGCGGATATCAACGGCATAGCGCCAGTCGTGTCCGGGCCGATCCACGACCATCTCGATTAATGATTCCGATAATTGTCCACCGGCTGCCGGGGCATTCGGAAATCGGTTTGCGAGTGTAGGGTCATCCGCAAACAATCGGTCGATAATCCGGCAGAGCAAGCGCACGATATCCAGGTTCGGGTGTTCCTCTTCGCCACCCAGGTTGTAGGACTCACCGACGGTACCGCTGGCAATGACCTGATCAATCCCTTTCACGTGGTCTTCGACGAACAGCCAGTCGCGTATGTTGCTGCCATCGCCATAGACGGGCAGCGACTTTCCCTCGATCGCGTTTACGACCATCAGCGGAATGAGCTTCTCGGGAAACTGATATGGACCGTAATTGTTCGAGCAGTTGCTTATGGTGGTCTGCAGTCCGTAGGTGTGATGGTAGGCGCGCACCAGGTGATCGGATGCCGCTTTGCTGGCCGAGTAAGGAGAATTTGGCGCATACGGTGTGTGCTCGTGAAAGGGCTCATCATCGGGCCCTAACGATCCAAACACCTCGTCAGTCGATACATGATGGAAGCGGTGCTCTGCTTCGCCTTTTCCCAGCCAAAACGCGCGGGCCGCTTCCAGCAACGTGTGCGTTCCGACCACATTGGTCTGTATAAACGCCTGCGAGTTAACAATTGATCGATCGACATGGGACTCTGCGGCGAGGTGAATAATCGTATCCACCTGTTCTTCGCTGAGGAGCGCCGAAACCAGGCTCTGATCACAAATGTCGCCGTGAACAAAGCGAAAACCCGCCCGATCGGTAACAGAATCCAGGCTTGCCAGGTTACCCGCATACGTTAGTGCATCGAGCACAATGACACGATCTTCCGGGTACTCGTCCAACCAGTATCGAACAAGGTTGGATCCGATGAAGCCGGCACCACCAGTGATTAGCACTTTTCTCATAGATTCACGCGCGTATGCAGCATGGAGCGGAGGTTTTCTCGCCAATGGGTGGCAGGCACGCCAAACTCCTGTTCCGTCTTTGATACGTCGAGAACGCTGTATGCGGGCCGGGGCGCCGGCGCCCCGTAATCCTCGGTCGTACACGGATGAATACGAACCTCGGAGTCCAGCAACTTCACTTTCAGGGCCTCCTCCTTGATGGCCACCGCGAACTCGTACCAGCTTGTGCTCCCTGCATCAGCCCAGTGCCAGATGCCGCCGAGCGCCGGTTTTTCGATGAATCGATAGATAGCCTGTGCGAGAGAGGTTGCCCAGGTTGGTGACCCGATCTGATCTTCAACAACTGAAATGTCGGCGCGACTTCTCATTAACGTCAGCATTGTTGTTACGAAATTGCTGTTGTACTGACTGTACAACCAGGCCGTGCGGAGGATGAGTGCCTTGTCGCCAAGGACGTCGTTGACTGCCAACTCTGCGCCGAGCTTTGACTGGCCATAACGCGATTGCGGACCCGTATCGTCGCCTGGTTTGTAAGGCGTTGATGACATGCCGTCAAACACAAAATCGGTAGATATATGCAGCAAGCGTGTTCCCGTCGATTTTACCGACAACGCAATATTTCGAGCGCCGCTCGAGTTGACCGCGACCGCCGCATCCTCGTTCGACTCGGCCTGATCCACGTTGGTAAACGCCGCTGCATTGACGACAACATCCGGCGAGACCCGTCTCACGACTGCCATCACTTGTTGCTCGTCGGAAATGTCGAGATCGGAGCGGGGCGGAGCTATGATCGACACATTATCGGGGGCTTCGGCTGCCAGAGTGCGCCCCAGCTGCCCGCTGGCTCCTGTTATCAGAACTTTCACGGAAAGGTTTTCGCTGACTCAAACGATGTCCCCGCCATGTCCCGGTCTGATACCACCGGATTTTTGTCGGCCGGGATTGGCCAGTCGATAGCAAGGGCGGGGTCATCCCATCGAATCGTTTGCTCGTCCTCGGGTGAGTAGTAATCAGTGCACTTGTAGAACACCGTCGCCGAGTCACTTAACGCCACAAAACCGTGCGCAAATCCTTCCGGTATCCACAACGCGTTGCGGTTCGCGTCCGAGAGTTCGACGCCGGTCCAATGACCGAAAAACTCCGATGAGCGCCTCATGTCAACGGCGACATCGAAAATTCTTCCGCTGACAACTCGAACCAGCTTTCCCTGCGGCCGCGTATGCTGGAAATGAAGGCCCCGCAAAGCCAGATGCTTCGAGACGCTGATATTGTCCTGAACGAAGCGGGCGTCTATGCCGGCATCGTCATAGTCTCTCTTGTTCCAGCTTTCCAGAAAGAACCCGCGATCGTCCGCGTGTACAGCCGGCGTAACCAGCAGCACGTCTGGCAATTCCGTTTCGTCAATGATCACGTCGCGGCCTGCTCCTCGGCAACGCGCAGCAGGTAGTCGCCGTATTCATTGTGCTCAAGTCGGCTGGCGAGAATTTTGAGCTGTTGCACATCGATATATCCTGCGTGAAACGCAATTTCTTCCGGGCAACAAATCTTAAGGCCCTGTCGTTGCTCCACGATTGCGATGAAACTTGCAGCCGCAAGAAGTGACTCGTGCGTGCCTGTATCAAGCCACGCCGATCCGCGATCCATGATCTCAACATTGAGCGATCCGTGTTCGAGGTACACTCGGTTAAGGTCTGTGATCTCGAGTTCGCCGCGGCCGGATGGTTTCAGGGCGCGTGCAAACTCGGTCACCCTCGCGTCGTAGAAATAGAACCCGGTGACGGCAAAGTTCGACATGGGTTTATCGGGCTTCTCATCGATATCCAGCGCTTTACCGCTGTCATCAAAGCTGACAACTCCATAGCGCTGCGGGTTCTTGACGTGATACGCGAAAATTGTGGCGCCATCAGTGCGCCCGGCCGCTCGTTGAATCTGATCGGGAAAGTCATGTCCGAAGAAAATATTGTCGCCCAAAATTAGCGCAACGGGATCACCATCGATGAATTCATCACAGATCAGGAACGCCTCGGCGATTCCGTTGGGCTCCGGTTGCACCGCGTAAGACAATGAGATTCCCCAATCAGAGCCGTCGCCGAGCAGAGCCTCGAACGCCGCTTGATCATGCGGCGTTGTAACGATACAAATCTCACGTATCCCGGTCTGCATCAGCGTTGCAATCGGGTAGTAGATCATCGGCTTGTCGTACACCGGCAGGAGCTGCTTGCTGACCGATAGCGTGAGTGGATGCAGCCGAGATCCTGTTCCTCCGGCGAGAACAATCCCCTTTTTGCAAGCTTGCGTCACAGCATACTCCGTTGCGCGAGAATGCAGAGTATAACGGCATTGCTTTGAAAATAAGGTACTGAAAACCCTCGCATTTCGACCTGCGTCACACTATTCAGCCATGATCGGCGCGTAGTGACTTCATTAACGACACAGTCATGGCAATACAAACGATGAGGATAGGTAGCGACACCACCAGCAGGATCACCTGGATGGGCCGCAAGGGCGTGTCCATGAGCATCAGCGCGACTGGCATGACGCCAAGTGCCAGCGCCCAGACCACACGGTGCCAGCGAGCCGGATCGTCGCCGGCGCGCAGGTGCAGTGTCGCACTCGATGCCAGCGTGTACGACGCCGAGTCGTAGGTGGTCGCCGCAAAAATGATGGCGACGAGCGAAAAGACCGTGATGACGATCGCGGCTAACGGCAACGTCTCGAGCATGGCCACCATCGCGACGCTCGCGTTTTCGGCGGCCATGATGCCCGTGAAGTCGACCTGCCCATTGAGTTCGAGGTACAGCGAGTAGTTGCCAAACACCATGTAGAACAGCCAGCAGCCGAGTGAGCCCCAGATGAGCATTCCCAGAACCATCTGCCGAATCGTGCGGCCGCGCGAAATGCGCGTAACAAACAAGCCGAAGAACGGTGCAAACGCGACCCACCACGCCCAGTAGAAGATCGTCC
The DNA here is from genome assembly GCA_038533035.1 of Pseudomonadota bacterium. Taxonomy (GTDB): domain Bacteria; phylum Pseudomonadota; class Gammaproteobacteria; order Steroidobacterales; family Woeseiaceae; genus UBA1847. The sequence goes on along the minus strand of JBCAZN010000068.1, from coordinate 266 downwards.
AGTTCTCGACGAACCCGGAGCTCGTAAACGGATCAGTCCACGTGCTCATGCGAATGAAGTTGTCCGCCATGACGCCGATGCTGTTGAGGCTGGTCTTGAGCAGGAACGCAGTCGGACCAACGACCAGGATAAACAGCAGCAGTCCGAACGCGAGGCCGATGTTGATGTCACTCAAGCGCTTGATGCCCTTCTTGAGCCCGAGCCAGACACTGGCGGCAAACAAACCGACACGCTCGAGATTATTGTTGTCTTCATTTGTGTCGGTT
>JBCAZN010000067.1:0-9230 GCA_038533035.1 Pseudomonadota bacterium | reverse complement strand
GTACAGCAGCCCCAGGCTCGCAAACACGTTGATCGTGTCGCTGGCCTGCCAGCTGACATCCGCTTCGAGGCCATAGCTTCGCGCGCCGTCAACGTTGACGGTTGCAAAGCCGAACGACGCGGGGTCGTTTGGCAGCAACTGGAACGATGCCCGTACCTGCTGGTCTTCGCGCCACAGGTGAAACACCGTGGCGTTGTAACGGACATCACCCCATCGTTTCCCCTTGAAGCCGGCTTCCAGCGTCCAGAGTGCCTAATCTCCAAAACGGCGCCATTCATCAGGCACGACGCCAAGATTGAAACCGCTGGCTTTGTAGCCTCGCGCTACAGAGACGTAACCGGTTCCGTCGTCAAACTCGTGACTGATGCTCAGCTCGCCGCCCCAGAGTGTTTCGGATGAGGATTCACTCAGCCCGTCGGTATCGGCGTAGTCGATCGAACGACGTTCAATGCGCAGGCCCGCGGTGAATGACGAGGCCTGGCCGATCTCACGATAAAACTGGCCGAATGCGGCAACATTGGTCGACTCAAACTCACTGTCGAAGGCGTAGTCGAGGGTGTCTGCAAAATCGTAGAACGGATCGTAGTAGTCACCCTGGTTGAGCGATGCAAGATCATCCCTCAGCCGCAGTGCATAAATGCCGGTAACAACAGACTCTCCTTCATAGCGAATCTCCTGGCTGATGGTCTGGCGTTCACGGTCGCTGACGGATATGTAGTCGTACAGCACCGGCGCCCAGCTGTCATCGTTGCCCCAGTCGGCATCGAAACTGAAGTCGATATCCGAGGTCGCGAACGAGGTTATCGATCTTAGAGAGCCGGACCCGACATCCAGCCATTCAACATTGAGCGATCCACCCAGGCTTTCCTGTGCGTCTTTGCCAGGTTTATCCGAAAGCATTGTGTAGCCGTTGTCGAGCGCGAACGCGTCGTAGCCGTTATCCGCTTTCACGTAAACGAGCGCGGCGTCAATGCCATAGCCTGATTGCTGAGGGCTATGATTCAGCTTGAAACGCACCGTTGTCTCGTCGCGTCCGTTGGTGTCATCTCGACCCAAATAGGAATTGCGACGAAAACCGTCGCTGACCTGCTTGTGCGCGCTGAACCGAAACGTGGTGTCCTGCTCGTCGTCAACGCTGCCACCGAATGCGATGCCAAGCGAGCGCATTGAGTCGTCACCAACGCCCAACTGCACGCGGCCCTCGCGCCGGTCAGAGGGCTGCATAGAACGGAGGTAGATCAGCCCACCGAGCGCATTCGCGCCATAGCGACTGCCCTGCGAGCCGCGCAACACTTCGATGGACTCAACGTCAAACATTGTGGCAATGCTGCCAATACCACTGAAGTCGATGTCGTCGACGAGGAAACCAATCGACGGGTTGGGCGCACCCTGGTATTGCTCGAGCTCGCCTACCCCTCGAATCTGGATATATCGTGCACGGTGGCCGTCGCCCGACCAATTGAGATTTGGAATGATGTTGACGAAGTCTTCGAAATGCTGTGCCGACATATCGCGAACGTCGGCATCGCTTAGCTTTGTGATACTAGCCGGGACCTCGTCGATGGTGCGGCGGCGGTAATCCGAAACAATAATTTCTTCGATCGGAATTCGCAGATCGCCGACCAAAATTTCCTGGTCGTCGGTATCGGACGGTTCGTCGGCCCACGCCGAAGAAAATAGAACGATTGTGGCGCACAGCCACGCGATGAGTTGTTTTGGCATGTTTCCCTTCCTACGCCGGTACTAACCGGATCAGGTTCTGAGGGTTCCCGAAATGGGTCTCAGGCCGCCAGGCCACCCCTGTGAGTGCATGGATTTTACATTATTTGAGGCGTGCGATAAGACTCGACGTGTCCCAGCGATTACCGCCGAGCGCCTGAACGTCCTCATAGAAGCGGTCCACGAGTGCCGTCAGCTCGAGATCCGCGCCGTTCTGCTCCGCTTCAGCGAGCGCAATAGCAAGGTCCTTGCGCATCCAGTCGACGGCAAAACCAAAGTCGAACTCATCGTTGACCATGGTTTGCCAGCGATTTTCCATCTGCCAGGACTGTGCCGCACCTTTTGAGATCGACTCGATGACAACCGCCGGGTCCAGACCGGCCTTTTGTGCGAAATTCAGACCCTCGGCCAGACCCTGCACGATACCGGCTATACAAATCTGGTTGACCATTTTTGCAAGTTGACCGGCTCCGGCTTCACCAATGTGCGTGATCGCCTTCGCGTAGCAGTCCATCACCGGCTCCGCCTTGGCGAAAGTCTCCGGCGCACCGCCGACCATGATGGTCAACTGGCCGCTCTCGGCACCTGCCTGCCCGCCTGACACCGGCGCATCAAGAAAACCAACGTCGTTTGCGGCGGCCGCCGCTTCGAGTTCACGTGCAATAGTTGCCGACGCTGTTGTGTGATCGATGAGCACGGCACCGGCTGGCATAGATGACAAAGCGCCGTCGCTGCCCAGCAGGACCTCGCGTACGTCGTCATCGTTACCAACACAACAGAAGACGAAGTCCTTGCCCGCCGCCGCGTCGGCCGGCGTAGTTTCAACGTCGCCGTCGAACTCGGCAGCCCACTGTTCCGCTTTGGCGGTCGTTCGGTTGAATACCGTAACGCTATGCCCTGCTCGCGCGAGATATCCCGCCATGGGGTAGCCCATAACGCCAAGACCGATAAATGCAACGTTCATGGTCAGGCAGCATCCTTGTTGGTGTTGTGTTTTTTGCGTGGATCCAATCCCAGTGAGCGCGAAATAATTTCCTTCATAATCTCGGACGTTCCACCGTAAATCCGAGATACGCGCGCTGCCGCATGCCGCCGGCACACCTCGTACTCCATCATGAACCCGTTGCCACCGTGTAGCTGCACGCAGGCATCCGTGACGCGGTTTTCCATCTCGGAAATCCAGAGTTTGCACTTGGCCGCGTCGTGCGCGCTTAGCTTGCCTTCGTTGTGCATCGTGACGCAGCTGTCGACGAACGCGTACCCCACGTCGAGCTCGGTGCGCATCTCGGCCAGTTTGAAACGCGTATTCTGGAAGTCGGCCAGCGCCTGGCCAAACAGCTTACGATCCGATACGTATTGCATCGTCGCATCGAACGCCGCCTCGGCATTCGCAATACTCCCTGATGCGAGCAGCAGTCGCTCCTCAGCCAGACCCTGCATGAGATGGTAAAACCCGCGGTTGAATTCGCCGAGCAGGTTTTCCTTCGGCACCTTTACATTGTTGAAGAACAGTTCAGCCGTATCCTGGCTTTTCATACCCATCTTCATCATGTTAATGCCACGCTCGAAACCTTGCATGCCGCGCTCGACAACGAACAACGACAAGCCGTGTTTATTGTCAGGATTCGTGCGGGCTGCGACAATGACAAGGTCGGCCAGGGTACCGTTCGAAATAAATGTCTTCGAGCCGTTCAACACGAAGTGGTCGCCCTTGTCTTCAGCCTTCGTGCGCATGCCCGACAGGTCGCTGCCTGCACCGGGTTCGGTCATCGCAATCGCAAGAATGTTTTCGCCGGTTACGCACTTCGGCAACCAGCGCGCCTTTTGCTCGTCCGTACCGAAAGTGCCGATATAGGGTGCAACCAGCCGACTGTGCAGCGTAAAGAAAATACCCGGATCACCGTAGCGAGTAACCTCTTCGTTGACGATCTGCTCGTAACGAAAGTCCGGCATGCCGATGCCGCCGTATTCTTCGGGCACCCACATGCACAACATGCCCATTTCGCCGGCTTTCAGGAACGCCTCACGATCAACAACACCCTGCTCGTTCCAGCGTTCGGCATGCGGTGCGAGTTCGTTTTTCACAAAACTACGCACCGAGTCGCGGAACATCTCGTGTTCCTCTTCGAAGATTCGTCTTTCCATGGTTACTTGCCTTTGAACTCAGGTTCGCGCTTTTCGAAGAACGCGTTGATCCCTTCCTGGTTGTCCTCGCAGCCGAGCAACTCATCCTGCAGCTTCGCTTCCTGGTCATACGCATCCGACCAGCCGGAATCAGCCGCCAGGCGCATCACCTTTTTGGTCGCCGCAAGCGACAACGGTGCACGTTTTGCAAGATTTTTTGCCCACTCGAGTGCGGCACCGCGCAGCTCGTCGGCCGGTACAACCCGATTCGCGAGGCCCAGCTCGACACATCGTTCTGCCGGTATACGCTCGGATTCGACGCTGAGCTGGAACGCACGCCGGTAACCCAGTTGGCGAACCAGCAGCCAGTTGAGGCCGCCGTCGGGTACCAGTGAGATGGTCGTAAATGGCGACAGCAGGAACGCGTTGTCAGCCATGATCAGGAGATCGCACTGCAGCGCCATGGACAGACCAATTCCCGCGGCCGAACCGGGTATGGCAGCAATCACAGGCTTCGGAATGGTCGCGATCAACTCCTGCACCGGGCGATACTCCGTCTGCAGGATCTCCTCAACATTGCTATCGATGCCCTCTTTCAAATCCGCGCCCGCCGAAAAACAGCGGCCCTCACCTGTGAACACGATGACGCGAACCATCTCGTCGTCACGCGCGGTTTCAAATGCTTCGACAACCTTTGCGCGCAGATCCGTGTTGAAGGAATTCATGCTGTCGGGACGATTCAGCGTAATAATCGCCGTGGTCTCGTCCCGTTCGTATCTGACAATGTCGCTCAACACCCGCTCCTGATTACATGTTGCGCCGGTATTCCCCACCGACTTCGTACAGCGCACCGGAAATCTGGCCCAGCGAACTGCATTTTACCGTCTCCATGAGTTCGGCGAACACGTTGCCGCGTTCGCGCGCGACGTTTTGCAGGCGCTCGAGTGCCGCCGGCGTCTCATCGGCGTGGGTTGCCTGGAAGCCACGCAGGTGACGAATCTGGTCATCTTTTTCATGATTGGTAGATCGAATCAGTTCGAGTTCGTGCACCTCGTCTTCCTGGCCTTCCTTCGGCAGGAACGTATTTACACCAATCAGCGGCAACGTTCCGTCATGTTTCTGGCCCTCGTAGTACATGCTCTCTTCCTGGATCTTGCCACGCTGGTACATCGTGTCCATCGCGCCCAGCACGCCGCCACGTTCCGAAATTCGCTCGAATTCCTGGTATACGGCTTCTTCCACGAGATCGGTCAGTTCGTTAATGATAAACGAGCCCTGCCACGGGTTTTCATTGTAGTTAAGACCGAGTTCGCGCGAGATGATCAGCTGGATTGCCACTGCCCGACGTACGGATTGTTCGGTCGGCGTTGTGATGGCTTCGTCAAACGCGTTGGTGTGCAGGCTGTTGCAGTTGTCGAACAGTGCGTACAGCGCCTGCAGCGTCGTGCGAATATCGTTAAAACTGATTTCCTGTGCGTGCAATGACCTGCCCGATGTTTGCACGTGATACTTGAGCATCTGCGAACGCGCACCGGCGCCATAGCGCTCGCGCATTGCGCGGGCCCAGATGCGCCGAGCCACTCGACCGATCACGGTGTACTCGGGATCCATGCCGTTCGAGAAAAAGAAACTCAGGTTTGGCGCAAAGTCGTCGACGTTCATGCCGCGCGCCAGGTAATACTCGACGATCGTGAAGCCGTTGGACAGCGTAAACGCCAGCTGGCTGATCGGATTCGCGCCTGCCTCGGCGATGTGATAACCGCTGATCGAAATGCTGTAGTAGTTGCGGACGTTGTTCTCGACAAAGTACTGCTGCACATCGCCCATCATTTTCATTGCAAATTCGGTCGAAAATATGCAGGTATTCTGCGCCTGGTCTTCCTTGAGTATGTCGGCCTGCACCGTGCCGCGCACGATCGACATCGTTTCGGCTTTAATCCGCGCGTACGTTTCAGCATCGACAATCTTGTCGCCCGATATGCCCAGCAGGCCCAGTCCGAGACCGTCGTTACCTTCCGGCAGCTCGCCTTCGTAGACCGGCCGCTGCCGGCCTTCGAAATACGCGTCGACTTTTTTCTGTGCCGCATCCCATGCACCGGTCTCGCGCAGGTGCTTTTCCACCTGCTGGTCGATCGCCGTGTTCATAAAGAACGCGAGAATCATTGGCGCCGGCCCGTTGATAGTCATCGAGACAGACGTCGTCGGTGCACACAGGTCGAAGCCCGAGTAGAGCTTTTTCATGTCATCAACGGTCGCGATTGAGACGCCCGAGTTGCCAACCTTGCCGTAGATATCGGGTCGTTCGTGCGGGTCTTCACCGTACAGCGTTACCGAATCGAACGCCGTCGACAAACGCGCTGCCGGTTGTCCCAGCGACAGGTAGTGAAAGCGGCGATTGGTGCGCTCGGGCGTACCCTCGCCGGCAAACATGCGCGTCGGGTCTTCACCCAGTCGGCGATACGGGAATACGCCACCCGTGTACGGGTAGGCGCCTGGCAGATTTTCTTTCTGCAGGAAGCGCAGTTGCTCCCCCCAGTCGGAGAAATCCGGGGCGGCGATTTTCGGGATCTTCTGGTGGCTCAGCGATTCTTGATAGTTGCTGCCAGTAAATTCCCGACCGCGAACGGTGTAACTGTAGGTCTCCGAGCGCACGCCATCGCGCCGTTCCGGCCATTCGCGCAAGAGTTGCACGGCTTCGTTATCGAGGTCACCAAGCGCCTCCTGGTAGCGCTGGCGCAGCAGCGTGAGGGTGCGGTCGGCGTCCTCGACCAGGTCATCGGATTTGTAGGGCTCCAGTTCGGCCGGCAACTTGTCGTCGTCCAGCAGTTTCAGCGACTCGTAAACGTGCTGCGCACGACTCGCTGTCTCCGCCTGCGATTCGACACGCGAGTTAATGTCACGCCCTTGCTCCGCAATCTCGGCGAGATAGCGAATGCGCGCACCGGGAATCGTTGCGGTCGATCGCGGCTCCTTGTTTGCGGTGTCGATCGCAGGCGTCCACGCCTCAACACCCAGGCCCGTTTTCTCCGCTACCCGGCGGCACAGTTCCTTGAACATCCAGCTGACGCCGGGGTCATTGAACTGGCTCGCAATGGTCGGATACACGGGAACCTCCTCGTCGGCCGTCTGGAACGCAACGTGATTGCGTTTCCATTGCTTGCGGATATCGCGCAGCGCATCCTCTGCGCCGCGCTTGTCGTATTTGTTGAGAACGATGAGATCAGCAAAGTCCAGCATGTCGATTTTTTCGAGCTGGCTGGCTGCACCGTACTCACTCGTCATGACGTACACAGAGAAGTCGACCATGTCGACGATCTCACTGTCGCTCTGGCCAATACCCGCGGTTTCGACAATTACCAGATCAAAGCCCAGTGACTTAAGAAACAAGATGTGGTCCGCGAGCATTTCGCTCGTGGCGAGATGCTGGCGGCGAGTTGCAATCGAGCGCATGTAAATGCGCTCCGAGCGCAGCGTGTTCATGCGAATGCGATCACCGAGCAATGCACCGCCTGTGCGGCGCCGCGTCGGGTCGACCGCGAGCACGGCAATGCGCATCTCGGGATAGCACGACAGAAATCGATTCAGAATTTCATCCGTGACCGAACTCTTGCCGGCGCCGCCTGTGCCGGTAATGCCGATGACCGGCACCTGCCCGGCGGCCAGCTGCCACTCTTTGCGCATCGCATCCAGCTGCGAGTCGTCGTAGGCGCCCTCTTCGAGCGCCGAAATGGTGGCAGCGACGTCGGTTGTGCTGTCCCGGCTCACCTCGTGCGGTGCAGCGAGACCTCTTCGCCCGGATGCCGTGCGCTCGACGAGGTCCTTGATCATCGCCTCCAGGCCAAGTTCCATGCCGTCATGCGGGTGATAGATACGTGCTACGCCGTAGTCCATCAGCGCCTTTATTTCGTCCGGGGTTATCGTGCCGCCACCGCCACCGAACACCTTGATATGGCCTGCGCCAAACTCGTTAAGCCGGTCCACCATGTAGCGGAAAAATTCGTTGTGTCCGCCCTGGTAGGAGCTGATCGCAATGCCATCGGCGTCTTCCTGGATCGCGGCGCGGACGATGTCGTCCACACTGCGATTGTGGCCGAGGTGGATAACCTCGCAGCCCTGTGCCTGGATCAGGCGTCGCATGATGTTGATGGCCGCATCGTGGCCATCGAATAGTGATGCCGCGGTCACGAAGCGAAGCGGCGCTTCGCGCGTCTGTCCCGACAGTCCCGGGACGTCACTGGCAACGGTACTCATACCGAAACTCCAAGAGAATCAGCAACTTGGTAGTTGCAAATAAATTTGAATTATGATTAAAATAATTTAATTCCACTTAAAATTCAAGTTTCATGAGTAACCTGGCGACGGCAACCCGCTTCGAATTCCAGAAAGACCGCGTGCTGCGCGCGGCCGCGCGCTGCTTTAATCAAAAGGGTTTTAGCGGCACATCACTGAAAGACGTCGCGAACGAGCTCGGACTCACTGATCCGGCGCTGTATCACTACGTGCGCAACAAGGAGGAACTCGTCTACCTCTGCTATGTGCGGGCAGCGGACCTCGGCAGAGAGGCCATGGACATGGCGATCAAAAAAGGTGGCTCGGGTTTCGACGTAGTCGTCAACTACCTCACCTACCATGTCGAAATGATGGTCGGCGAGCGTGGACCGATCGCAATAATGAGCGAAATTCCGTCACTGAATCCCGAGCATCGTGAAGAGATTCTCGAGGTTTCCAGGGAGCACAGTCGACGCTTCGAGGAATTGCTGCAGGCCGGCATCGACGACGGCAGCGTCGCAACGTGCAACGTGCGCATGACCGGCAACGCCATCATGGGTGCAATGAACTGGATTCCGAAGTGGTACCGCGGCGATGCAGGAACGGCCAGGGAGATGATCGAACAGTACCCCGCGACCCTCGTGCGCGGCCTGGCAGCCGGTTAGTCCTGTTGCGACGACAATCGCTCGTTCACAAGTCTTTCGAGTTCGCGAATACTGACGTCAGCGGGATCGTCATCCAGCCCTTCAAAGCCGCCGAGTTCAATCAACATCTCGATGCGCTCGTGCATGCGACGCTCGATATCCCGGTAATAGTCGGCGCCAATCTGCGTCGCGCCGGATCTTGGATCAATGACGGTGACCGGCGCACCGCTTGAGCCCTTAAGGCGTGTCCCGGTCGATGATGACAGCTCGTCATTGTCGCGCTTGATGGAGCTCAAGAGGACAGCGAGATCGCCATACTGGCGCCGCAAGCGGCTGTAGAACGAATCAGACCGCGCTTTTTCGCTGTCCGTCAGCGTGCGCATTATCTTGTCTCGTACTTGCACGAACTCCGGCGTGTCACGCTCGGCGGAAAGCCGGTACCACGCAGAGGCGACGATTCCGTCCTTCGCCGTC
>JBCAZN010000066.1:0-9352 GCA_038533035.1 Pseudomonadota bacterium | reverse complement strand
ATCGCGCAAGCCCTGCATAAATTGAAAGTCATCAGCGAACACGTCCGCCGCTGCCAGCCACAGCAGTACAGCCAGGCAACTAGTCCGCTGATGACTTTCAATTTATGCAGGGCTTGCGCGATACCGACTACGCGCTCATCGAGTCCGACAATGTCGGTCGCTCCTACCATGTGTACGTCATGTTGCCGCAGACCTACGGGCTGGAACCGGACCGACATTATCGCACCATCTACCTGCTGGACGGTGGCTCGCTGCTGCCGTTACTTGGCGGCTACTACCGTTACCTGCGTTTCGCGGATGAAACCGAGGAAGCGATATTCGTTGCAATTTCCTATGGCGATATTTCGTTTGCCGGTGGCAACTACCGCAGCACGGACTTTACGGCGCCGTCCGCGGAGCGCGACTACTGGGGTGGCGCGTCGAAATTCCAGGCGTTTCTGGCCGACGAATTGATGCCGTGGGTGGAAGCACGCTACCGCGCCGCCCCGGACAAGCGCATCATTTTCGGACATTCACTCGGAGGTCAGTTCGTGCTGTACACGGCACAAACCCGGCCGAACCTTTTCTACGGCCATATTGCGAGCAACCCGGCCTTGCATCGCAATCTCGATTTCTATCTCGAGCAGGTGCCTGACGGGCCGTCCGCTTCATTGCTGTTCATCGGCACCGGCTCGCGCGATGCGGAGATGTTTCGCGAGCCGCTGCAGCGCTGGATCGACCACTGGACAGCCATTGACGACAAGCCCTGGCAGCTCGAGATCCGGGAGCTTGTTGACCACACCCACACCTCGGCGCCACCCGCTGCCTTCTGGCGCGGGCTCAGCTGGATCGACGCCCTTGATGAATAGCCGTGATTAGCCGTACGCAAGAACGCCATTTCCTTTAGAATTCGCCGCCTGAGAGAGCCGGAGTCGGTCAGGTAATCGCTGCAGTTATTTAATTGCAGAGGAAAGTCCGGGCTCCTTCGGACAAGGCGCCAGGTAACGCCTGGGGGGTGTGAGCCCATGGAAAGTGCCACAGAAAATAGACCGCCGGCTTCGGTCGGTAAGGGTGAAAAGGTGCGGTAAGAGCGCACCGCGCGGCTGGTAACAGTCCGCGGCACGGTAAACCCCGCCTGGAGCAAGACCAAATAGGGGAGCAGGGTGCAGCAATGTGCCCGCCGCCGGTTCCGAGCGGGCTCCCGGGTAGGTTGCTAGAGGCGGCCGGTGACGGTCGTCCCAGATGAATGATTACCCCAGACAGAACCCGGCTTATTGCCGGCTGCGGCTCTCTCACCTCTTTTGCGCAACCCCGCCAGAAAACCGGCTGCATCCGGCCACTGTCGCCAATTTCCGACCCAATTCTCAGGGTTTCTCTAAGAAGTAATTGTAAGGCGCTGATTTATCTAGCGCGCCGGCTGCCACTTTTCGCCCTTTTTGGGCCACTGAATCGCCCCTAAGTCCCTGTACAACAACAACTAATTGATAGGCGTTGTTGACCGCCGCAAGTCGCGAGTCCTATAGTGTTGAAAAGTGGAAAAAAGTGGGAGGAAATGGGCATGCAGCCCGGATTTCGCGCCAGAAGAGCGAACCCCGGCTTGTCCTTACCATCGTGTTTCGAGGGGCTACCAAAGTATCACTCGACGCCAAGGGGCGTATGGCTATACCGACCCGGTACCGGGAGCGGCTGGCCACCCGTTGTGATGGGCAAATCGTTGTCACGGTTGATAAGGACCACTGCCTCCTCGTTTATCCACTGCCCGACTGGGAAGAGCTCGAGCGCAAGCTCGTGCGGCTGCCCAGCATGAACAAGGCCGCACGGCGAATTGTGCGAATTATGGTCGGTTATGCGACCGAGGTCGAGATGGACAAGTCAGGCCGGATTCTCGTCTCGAAAGAGCTGCGGGAATTCGCAAGCCTCGAGCGCCAGGGAATGCTGATTGGTCAGGGCAACAAGTTTGAATTGTGGGATGAGGAAACCTGGAACGAGAAACGCGACCAGTGGCTCGCGGAAGAGGACGACGGTGAATTACCGGCCGACCTCGAATCAATTTCCTTCTAGGCGGATTCATTCATGAGCAGCAACGCGCATGTGCCGGTGCTGCTGGGGCCGGTCCTCGACGGACTGGATATTAAAAAAGACGGTTGTTACGTCGATGGAACGTTCGGCCGCGGTGGGCACAGCGGGGAAATACTGAAGCGACTCGGGGCAGAGGGAACACTGATCAGCATTGATCGAGACCCGGACGCCATTGCGCAGGCTTCAGAATCGCTGCGAGAAGACCCCCGCTTTGAACTCGTAAGAGGCGAAAGTGCAGAACTTGAAAAATTCATGGAAGAAAGGGGTCTCGCAGGTCGTGTCGACGGATTTCTCCTTGACCTGGGGGTCTCGTCACCACAACTGGATGAAGCCAGTCGCGGCTTCAGTTTCCTCCGCGACGGCCCGCTCGATATGCGAATGGACCCGGATTCAGGCACGCCCGCGAGTGTCTGGCTTGGCAGTGTGGAAATGCGAGAGTTGAGGAACGTGCTGAGCCGCTACGGAGAAGAAACGCACGCGTCGCGAATCGCTCGCGCGATCTGTGACGCGCGCGAGAATGCTCCGATTGAAACGACAACACAGCTGGCGACCATTATTGAAGCGGCTGTACCCGCGAAAACGCGCGCGAAAAAAATCCATCCGGCCACGAAATCCTTCCAGGCGATTCGAATTGCCGTCAACGGCGAACTTGATCAGCTCGAGGCTGCGCTGCAGGCGTCGCTCAACGTGCTCAAAAAAGGCGGTCGCCTGTGCGTTATCAGCTTCCACTCGCTTGAGGACCGCATCGTCAAGCGCTTCATGCGAGACGAGTCGCGAGAGCCTGAGCAGTACCGTGGCTTGCCGGATATACCGGCCGAGTTCCGGCCCGCATTGGCATTGGTCGGTAAGCCGATTACGGCGACTCCCGACGAGATCGAACGCAACCGGCGCGCTCGCAGCGCGCGACTGCGCATTGCGGAGCGGACCTGATGCAGGGGGTCGTCAACAAACAACCGTTCCTGCTTGTTTTCGTATTCGCAGTGGTGTGCGTGTTAAGCGCGCTGGCACTCGTTTACACCAAGCACGAGTCACGCAAGCTGTTCGTCGAGCTCGAAGGCCTGACGCAGGAGCGCGACGAATTGAACATTGAGTGGGGCCAGCTGCAGATCGAACAAAGCACATGGGCGACGCATGCCCGCATTGAACGAGTCGCGAAGGACGATTTGTCGCTGGTTCGACCTGACACCGCGGAAATCTACGTAATTGAACGACCATGACACGCGGCGCCGAGACAAAACAACAGACTGCACGGCGATTCGTCGGCAGAGTGACGCTGGTAATGGCGCTATTTGCAGTGGCGGCATCATCGCTGGTTGCGCGTGCGGTTTACCTGCAGGTTCTCGATAAGGACTTTCTTAATCAGCAGGCCGACACGCGTCACCTGCGCACTGAGAGAATCATCGCCCATCGCGGCACGATTACCGATCGTAACGGCGAGCCGCTGGCGATCAGCACGCCCGTCGACAGCGTCTGGGTCAATCCGGATGAGTTTGCGCCGGCCGTTGACAAAATTCCGCAGCTGGCACGCATCCTCGACATTCGCCCCGAAACCCTCATGCGCCGGATTACGCGCAGCATGGACAAGGAATTCCTGTACCTGAAGCGGCATCTGGACCCGTCGACGGCGGGCGAAGTCATGGCGCTCAAACTGCCGGGTGTTAACGTGCAGCGCGAATATCGCCGCTATTACCCGGCATCGGAAGTCACCGGCCACCTGGTCGGCTTCACGAATATCGATGACGCAGGTCAGGAAGGTCTCGAACTCGCCATGGATCATTGGCTGCAAGGCGAGCCGGGTGCGAAACGTGTACTGAAGGACAGGCTGGGCCGTTCCATCGAGAACGTTGCCAGCATTCGGCCGCCGCGTCATGGTCGTGACCTGCGCACAAGCATTGACCTGCGACTGCAGTATCTCGCGTATCGCACGCTCAAGCAGGCCGTCAAAACGCACAGCGCGCGTTCTGGCTCGATCGTCATTCTCGATGTGCAGACCGGCGAAGTACTCGCCATGGTGAATCAGCCGACCTACAACCCGAACGACCGCTCGCAGCTCGTGCCTGAGCGTTACCGCAATCGTGCGATCACCGACATCTTCGAGCCAGGCTCCAGTTTCAAACCGATCGTTGCAGCGGCTGCGATTGAAGCGGGCATGTATCGCCCGACGAGCGTGATCGACACGTCGCCGGGTTTCGTAACGGTTGGACCGAAGAAGATCGAAGATACGCGCAATCTCGGTCGCGTCAGCTTGACGACGATTCTTGCGCGCTCGAGCAATGTCGGCATTACCAAGGTCGCGATGACGCTGCAGCCGGACCAGCTTTGGGAAACGATGCGCCATTTCGGACTGGGAGAAATGACGTCGAGCCTGTTTCCGGGCGAGTCGGCCGGGATGCTGTCGCATTACCGTGACTGGCGCGAGGTTACCCAGGCGACGATCGCATACGGCTACGCTGTGTCGGTTACGCCGCTGCAGCTTGCCCAGGCGTACGCTGCGATCGGCAACGACGGCATCATGCAGCCGGTTTCACTGCTCGCAAACGACGAACGCGACGGCGGTGAACGCGTCATCTCGACAGACACGGCGCACGACGTACGCCGCATGCTCGAAGAAGTTGTGCGGCCGGGTGGTACCGGTACCAAGGCGTCGGTCGACGGCTATCGCATTGCGGGAAAAACCGGTACGGCGTGGAAGTCGGCTCCGGGTGGCTACTCGGAAGACAAGTATTTCTCAATCTTCGCGGGCCTCGCGCCGGCGAGTAATCCGCGACTTGCCACGGTGGTCGTGATTGACGAACCCAGCGGCGAGCTTTACTACGGCAGCGACGTTGCCGCGCCGGTGTTTGCCGACGTCATGGCCGAATCGCTGCGCTTGCTCGCTGTCGCGCCGGACAACATGCCGGCGCGCGATCCGGGCAATGTCATGCAGGCAATGGCCGATGCAGCGGTGAGTCAATGAGCATGCCGGCCGAACACATGAATTTGTCACCGACCCTCGCTGAACTGATGCGCGGTATCGTGGAGGCACCGGCGTTACCACTCGAAGGCATTGCCAGCGACTCACGCAAGGTAGCGAACGGTTACCTGTTCCTCGCTTGCCCCGGTATCGGCGGGCATGGCATGGACTACCTCGAACAGGCCGTCGAACGCGGTGCCGCAGCAGTCGCTTTTGACAGCGATACCGCCAATGCACCGGTAAAGCCGCCGCTGCCAATGATTGCTGTTCCCGGCCTCACCAAACATCTCGGCGAAATTGCCAATCGCTGGTACGGCCGCCCGTCTGCGCAGCTCGACGTCGTCGCCGTTACCGGAACCAACGGCAAGACCACGGTTGCGTGGATGGTAGCGCAGTGCCTGCAGCGCCTTGGCAAGTCGTGTGCCTACGCCGGCACGCTCGGCATCGGCCTCAACGAACTCGAAATAGTTGATGGCATGACCACGGCTGCTGCGGTTGAAATGCACGGCGATCTCGCAACATTTGTCGACGCGGGCGCAACGCATGCCGCGCTTGAAGTTTCGTCGCACGCACTGGCGCAGTCGCGCGTCGACGGCGTACGTTTTTCGGCCGCCTTGTTCACCAACCTGACGCGCGATCATCTTGACTACCACGGCGACATGCAAAGCTACTTCGATAGCAAGGCGCGCCTGTTTCTTGATTACGCGCCGGCCATTCGAATTGTCAATCTCGACAGTGAATTTGGCACCGAGCTTGCGGCGCGCTGCGGGCAGGATGTCGTCACTGTTTCGACGAACTTCGATCGCGTTGCAAACGGACGGCCGTACGTCTTTGTGCGCTCCGTTGTCGCAACCCGTCGCGGCTCTGATATTACTTTTATCAGCAGCTGGGGCGATGGTCGCTTCGAGCTGCCGTTGCCCGCCGACTTCAATGTCGCAAATGCCGCCATCGTGCTGGCGTATCTCCTGAGTGCCGGAATTCCGGTTGACGAGGCCTGTGCAGCGCTCGCCGCTGTCGACGCGCCACCGGGTCGCATGGAGCGCGTTGCGGACAGCAATGTTTACGTTGACTACGCGCATACACCGGATGCCATCGAATCGGCACTGCGTGCCCTGCGGCCACACTGCCGCGGCAAATTGTGGTGCGTATTTGGCTGCGGCGGCGACCGCGATGCGGGCAAACGGCCAATCATGGGCAAGCTCGCAGAGCGCCGCGCAGACCGCCTGGTTGTTACGAGCGACAACCCGCGCAGCGAAGACCCGTCGCAGATAATCGACGACATTGTTCTGGGCCTGACGACAGATGCGACCATTATCGAGGATCGCGCGGCCGCGATTTCCTGGGCCATACACAATGCCGCTGCAGACGATGTTGTACTCATTGCCGGTAAAGGGCATGAGGACTACCAGGACGTCGGCAGCGATCGCCTGCCGTTCTCGGATTTTGCTGTCGCGCTGGCTGCGCTGGGCCGGGAGGGTGCCGAATGATGGGCACGCTTTCAGAAGCAGCGACCAACATGAACGGCGAACTGCAGGGGGCGGACGCTGGCTTCTCGGGCATCAGCACGGACACTCGTTCGATCGCAAACGGCGAATTGTTCTTTGCGCTGCAGGGCCCCAATTTTGACGGGCATGACTACGTTGCCAAGGCCAGCAAAGCCGGGGCCGCGGGCGCCGTTGTCAGCCGCCTGCTGGACGATGACATTGCGCAGATTCGCGTTGACGACACGCGCAAGGCGCTGGGCCGCCTCGCTGCGGCGTGGCGCAACACCAAGTCGCCGCGGGTCATCGGCATAACCGGTAGCAACGGCAAGACGACGCTCAAGGAAATGATTGCGGCGTGCCTCGGCGCAACGGCGCCGACCCTGGCGACGGCCGGCAACCTGAACAATGATATCGGCATGCCGCTGATGCTGGCGCGCATCGAAGACGAACATGAGTTTGCCGTTTTCGAAATGGGCGCCAACCATGCAGGCGAAATCGAGTATCTCGTTTCGTTGGCGAACCCCGAGGTAGTCGTGCTGACGAATGCCGGAGCGGCACACCTCGAAGGATTCGGATCCATCGAGGGTGTAGCCAGGGCCAAGGGCGAAATCCTGCAGAATGCTGTGCGACCAAGAGTCGCGGTACTCAACGCCGACGACGCATGGTTCGATTACTGGTCATCGCTGGTCACCGACATCGAGATGCTGAGTTTCGGCCTGGGTGAATCGGCCGATGTTCGCGCCAGCGACGTTTCGGTCCTGCCGGATCACAGCGAATTCCTGTTGCAGACACCAGAGGGCGAGGCGTCGATCTCGCTGCCGGTTGTCGGCATTCATAACGTAAGAAACGCGTGCGCCGCCGCTGCAGTTGCACTGTCGCTTGGGCTCGACATAGCAACCATCAAAGCTGCGCTCGAGAGCATGGCGCCCGTAAAAGGGCGCCTGCTCCCCCTTCGGGGGATTAATGGCAGCACGCTGTTTGATGACACCTACAACGCCAATCCGCGTTCAGTGGCAGCCGCTGCCGACTTTATTGCGAGCCTGCCGGGCGACTCCTGGCTGGTGCTCGGTGACATGTTTGAACTCGGAGAAGATGCAGAGGATCTGCATCGCGAGGTTGGGGCGTCAGCTCGGGCAAGTGGTGTCAGCCGCTTGCTCGCGCTTGGCGACCTTTGCAAAGCCGCCGTCGATGGCTTCGGTGACGGCGCTGTGTGGTTCGCGTCGATCGATGCACTGATCGCAGAAGTCACTAATGTCACGGCCGGCACGAACGTGCTCGTTAAAGGATCGCGCGGGATGCGCATGGAGCGCGTCGTCGCCGCGCTGCAAGCCGGGGAGGATGTCGCTTAGCCATGCTCCTTTACCTGACTAACTACCTTGCCGAGTTTGAATCCGGTTTTCGCGTTTTCAACTACCTGACGATGCGCGCGATCCTGGGTGCACTAACGGCTTTGGTGTTCTCGTTTGTAGTTGGTCCGCGCATGATTCAGCGACTCTCCGTCAACCAGCTCGGTCAGCCGGTGCGTGAAGACGGGCCCGAAACGCATCTGCTCAAGGCCGGCACACCGACGATGGGTGGCGCGCTGATTCTTGCGGCGATTTCGTTTGCCACTTTATTGTGGGCCGATCTCGAGAACCCTTACGTTTGGATCGTGCTGTTCGTCACGTTGTCGTTTGGCGTCATCGGCTATGTAGACGACTACAAGAAACTCGTTTTGCAGAATCCGGCCGGTATCTCTGCAAAACAAAAGCTCTTCTGGCAGTCCACTGCGGCACTCATTGCCGCGATTGCTTTGTACGTTACGGCGACCAGCGACGTTCAGACGTCGTTGTTGATTCCGTATTTCAAGGATCTTTCGATCCCGCTTGGCATGTTCCAGATCGTCGTAACGTACTTTTTTATTGTTGGCTTCAGTAATGCAGTGAACCTTACTGATGGCCTGGATGGCCTTGCGATCATGCCGACCGTACTCGTCGGCGGCGCGCTTGGCATATTTGCCTACGTAACCGGCAACGTGAATTTCTCGGAGTATCTCGATATCCCGTACGTTGCCGGCACCGGCGAAATTCTCGTGTTCTGCACGGCGCTTGCGGGCGCGGGTCTCGGCTTTCTCTGGTTCAATACCTATCCCGCGCAGGTTTTCATGGGGGATATCGGTGCACTTTCGCTTGGCGCGGCGCTCGGTGTCGTTGCGGTCGTAGTGCGACAGGAGATCGTGCTGGCGATCATGGGCGGCGTGTTTGTTGTCGAAACGCTGTCGGTGATCATCCAGGTCGCGTCCTTCAAGCTGACCGGCAAGCGCGTATTTCGCATGGCCCCTTTGCACCATCACTTCGAACTCAAAGGCTGGGCAGAGCCCAAAGTCATCGTTCGATTCTGGATCATTACGGTCATCCTCGTGTTGATCGGACTGGCGAGTCTCAAGATCCGATGAGCACGAAGAAGAAAAACCTCGTCGTGGGCCTCGGTAAAACCGGTTTGTCGATCGCCCGCTACCTGAAGCGCGCCGACGCGAATGCCATCTTTTTTGACAGCCGCGAGCAACCGCCCGGTCTGGATGAATTAAAAGCGATCTATCCGGACGCAGAAGTCCTGCTGGGTGATGCCGAACTGCCGAGCGATGTCGATCGCGTGGTTGCATCGCCAGGCGTGCCGGACAGTCAGCCACTTTTGAGCAAGGCGATAGCGAAGAAACTCGAGATCGTTTCCGACATAGAGCTGTTCACTCGAGAGGCGACGGTACCGTTTGTCAGCGCAACACATATGATAAAGCAGTGTCGTGACGGTGCTTTTGCCATTGGATCCCGTTATTGCGACAAACCGAACCGTCTCCACTCGAGAGAACAGCTCACATCGG
>JBCAZN010000065.1:0-9389 GCA_038533035.1 Pseudomonadota bacterium | reverse complement strand
GCAAAAAGTCCAAAAATTCAATTTTGTCTATTCGTTGCAGTTTGTACATGAATTTGCAACCGCACCTAACCCAAAATTTTTCGGAGAACGGTCACCATACGAGTAATATCAGATTTCGATAGATACTGGTGACAGGGTAGCTGTATCAATTGGTGTCGCATTCGCTCAGCCACGGGGCAGCCCGTGGAATCGAAATCTTCCCATCGCAGGACGTCAATTCCGGACTGTCGAAGAGAAACATGAGCTAAATTTGGATCGTGAATTAAGAGCGGAAAAACATACGGAGCCGCCTTTTTACTCGCTCCGATCGGACCAAAAAGTACGTGTGCGCGCGAAAGGTCATTGATGCTTTCGAAAATCTCCGTATAGTTCTTGACACGAGACGCGAGTGCGCTCGAAGTATCAAGTCGTTGCATGACCATTCGCGACCAATAACTTCCCTTTGTTGCATTTGCGTAGGAAAAACGAGGGTCGGTATAGGATGAAATCATCTCGTTTGACTGTACGGCATTGTCGTGATCGGTCGACAAGGCAGATCTTACTGCGTGTTCAGTCACACCAGCTAAATTGATTGTCGCATTCGGCGACAAAGCACCAACAATCGAATGCTTTATCGCGCGGGACTCGTAGCGGACATCGAATCGGCCGCCTGCGTAAAGTCTCTCGCAATCCGATTTGGCCCGCTCACTAATTGGCACTAGCATCGCGCCGTCGTAAAGGGGGTAGTGTTTTCTCGGGCAATAAACAACCCAATCGGACCGGGTCGTGTCACTTTCGCCGACGTGTCTGTCGAGATCAGGTACGTGCGCCGCATCTTAACAACGATGAGCTTCAGGTCGGATGCCTCTGTCGGTAGCAACAGAAGCAACAACAGAAGCGAAGAATAGATTGCCGGATTTAACGGCACGCCTGCAACGGTCAGACGTTCGTCAATAAGCACATTTCCGACGAGTAAACTGACGAGGCCGCCGCCAACCACAAGAGTTAGCCAGAGCCAGGAGTCCAGGAGAATTTGCGGATTCTCGCTTGGCGAATGAATTGTTCGTGAGGCTCCACTGACTTGCAAAGTAACCACATCCGAGGGTCAGGAAATTCTTATTGAAAAAGATTTTGACAGCAGTATCAGGCCTGCAGACAAGATTGCACCGAGCAAAAAACCGATCAGAATTATTAACGTCTTGTTGGGAAAGACGGGATCATCAAGATCAGAAGGTACCGCGGGATCAATTACTCGAAACGCGTATTCCGTCAATACATTTGCAATCATTATTCTGTGAATCTGCTGCTCGAGCAGGCGGTTTATCGATTGGATAGTGTCCGCATTGCTTGTCGTAGAAAGCTCTTTCTCAAGAAAGGAAATGCTTGCTGTGGCGATTTCAGTCGACCGATTGCGCATTGCGGCATTAAGTCGATCAACAAGCTGATTGGCCCATTGCGCGCCTACGGTCGGATCTTGCCAATCAATTCGTAGCGTAACCAATCCGGTGCCGCGGTCTTCCTGGACGCTCATAACTTGTTTGAGAAAATGGATTGTTGCATCGTTAACAGTGGGCTCTTCATCCCAGCTCCCTGACGATTCATCCCAAGCGTCCGCGTACAAAACTTTACGAATGTCTTCGTCAACGACGAAATCCGCAATAAAGGAATGCGACTTCAATGTCGCAATTGCCTCAACTTTTGATTGATTGCTACGCCCTAAATCCAGGCCCGCTATTGATGCCAGACCACCGATTCCGCCATCTGTTCCGATAGATGCACCGGCGCGCTCCCAGTCGACCGGAACGACCAGAACTTCCGATCGATATACCGGTGAAGCTGTGAACGCATAAATGCCGGCCAGAATGCTGGCGGCAAATGCAGACAGGAGTACTCTGAGTACCAATGAACGATCATTTATTGCAAACATAATTTAGCGTTGTCCGGATTGACGCTATTGATCGAATGTACGTACAGCAGCGACCGCAATTGCGCCTTGATAAAGAATCTGCGTGACGCTCCCCCAGAAAGTCAGTGGCCGCATTTTGTCTGCGTCCAGCGGCACTACAATCGTATCGCCCGGTCTGATTTGGACTCGACTACCACGACCAAACCACCGCGACTGCGACCCGGCTATAACCGCACCGTTCGCGCGCACCACATAAATCCGCTTCTTGTCGGCTCTGCGTGTCAGCCCACCGCTTAGGTCGATATAGTCATTCCTGCTCAATTCAGATGAATAGACATGCGATGTATTCTGTTGCGTTTCGCCCAGCACTGTAACGACCTGGGTACGTTTTGGAATCAACAATTCGTCGCCGTCTCTAAGCTCGATCGCCGCGTCACGCCCCGCAATCAGCTCGGGCAGATCGATCACTAGACGCCCGGTGGCTTCAGTATTTCTGAGTTGATCAAGTAACGTTTGCCCCGTTGAATACGTTTCATCTCCGCCGCTTGCATCTTGCAATGACAATGAAACGAGGTCAGCTTCCAGTCGGCGCGCCAGCGTTTCGATTTGTTCCTGCTCTTGCTCCCGCAGCGTCTCTCTGAGAAAAACAGCACCTTCGGCAAACGCACCGTCGGTGAGTCCGCCCGCACGCTGCAGCACCTGCCGCAGTGATTCGCCTTTTCGCACTCGGTAAGTGCCCGGAAATCGTATCTCGCCTTGCAGCTCAACAGTCCAGATCGTATTCCAGTCTGGCTGCTGCTTGATAATCAGGTAGTCATACTCTTTAAGCGCAATGTCGGCGGAAACATCGCCCCGACGTACCGCGTCAAGGTTAACATTGACGACTTCGGTAACACGCTCGCCCGCGCTGGAAATCGAATATCGGGTCAGCTCAGCCTCCAAACCATACGCCGCCTCAGTCAGGCCACCGCCGGCACGCACGAGGTCGCTGACTCGCATTCCGCTCTCCAGCGGGTACTCACCCGGCGCATTGACAGTGCCAGAAATTTCCACGGCCATCGCGGGCCGATCGATAGTTGCTTGCTGCCGGAACTCTTCAAGCAGCGGATCGACGACGCGCTGCCTGCCCGCTGACTTATCAAAAACGTACACAGAGTCACGCGCCTGCAGTTTAAGGTTAGCCTCAGATGTAGGCTTTGCCAATGCCTCGGCGAGGCTTGTAGACAGCGCGGTCAACGGTTGACCACGTTCTGCTTCCCTGCGAACTAGTACATAGTCGAGATCGACCCCGACCTTCAGTTCGTCAGTTGACGAGATCAAGTCCGTCAGCCTCATGCCGGGCGTCCATGCATAGCTGTCCGGTCGATGCACATGGCCAGAAAGCTCGACCGAGTTTCCAAACTCCGGCAGCACTTCCGGCACGATCAGCGTATCCCCGCGACTAACGATGAGATCATTTGCATCGCGCGCCGTCAGGTCAACAGCAAGTACCGTACGTTCTGAGTCATCGGATATGCGTTCAATCCGCGCACCTTCAGCGAATGCCTCAGGTGTCAGGCCGCCGGCCAGACCGACCAGGTCTTTAGCCGATGTTTTGTTTTTCACTTCGTAGATTGCCGGCCGATTGACTGCACCTGAAACAGATACCGTCTTGCCGATCGGCGGGACAAAAATGACATCGCCTGGCTGAAGTCGCCGATCGCCTGAGGTGTCGCCTCGAATCAGTAAATCGTAAGCATCGAAATTTGAGACGACGTTGCCATTCCGCTTGAGCTGTATGCGACGCAATGTGCCAATTTCGGAAATTCCGCCAGATCGATACAAGGCCGAACTCATCGTCGCCAAACCGCTCACCACATACGATCCTGGACGATTGACGTCGCCAAGGACAAACACCCTTATCGTCCTGAGCTGCCCCATCGATACGCTGACCTGCGTACCGATAAGCATCTTTTCTACCCGACTTTGCAAGTCGTTCCGGAACGCGGAAAACGGAATTCCGGCGACAGTAATTGGTCCGATCTCGGGGAGATTTAAAACTCCGTCACGAGAAACTTCGTGTTCGTAGATGCCGTTGACGTTGCCAAACAGCTGCACGCGTACTGAATCTCCAGGGCCGAGTACGTAGTCTGGTGGCACAGGTCCGCTCAGCGGTTCCGCCAAAGTGGCCTCACTTGGTTCGAAGACGTCGTATCCGAACGGCTGCAAAGCCTCAATGCCAATCGGTTCCTGACCGAGAATGCGCGCATCTACATCGTAAGCACCCAAATACGGCTCAGCCGACAGCCGGCTTTCAATTTCGGACTCCGTCAATCCAAGCAACGGAATCGACGCAATACCGCGAAGATCCAGCACACCTGACTCATCAAGAATAAACAGGTTATTGCCAGCCAGTTCACTGACCACAACGTCGCGGGCCAATTCACGCTTCTGCGCTGGCGTCAGGTCCTCTCTGACATTCAGCGATAAAACCACTCGACTCCGTGATTGGGCACGCGCTTCAAAAGTTGCCAACAGCGTATCGATTTGACTTGAACTCTCGGCCGGCAGCGGCTGGCTGATCGGTTCGTTTAAGCTTGAACTTTCAGGTTGAGCCTGCTGGGACTGCATTTGTCGCAATGCAGCCAGCGCCTGCTGACGCTGTGCCGGCGGCAACGAATTCAACATCTGCTGTTGAGCCGGTGAAAGCTGAACGCTTTGTGCGGCAATCGGGCCGGCAACACCGCCGACGATGAGTGCCGCCAGCAACCCGACCAGAATCTGTCTAATCAATGTGAACTCCACTGCAGAAAACCGCCCATATCTGTTGAATCGTCACCCGACGCCAGGCCATTTTTGCGATTCGTACTGATACCAACCCGAATCGTCCCGAAATCAAAGCGACGGGCATGCGAGACCTGAAAATCTGTTATCTCGGCTGGCGTAGCAGACACAGAATGTCCGGGCCGGGTACTACCTGCGCGATTGATTTCCATATGGCGTAGCGAGACGTTCCAAACCTGACCGGCGGATTGTACCAGTGTTGAACCGATTGAATAGCTCAGGCCGTCACCGTCCATAGCGTGTGCGATCGCTCGCGACTGGTACCGGTAGCCTGTCGAGTAAATTGAGTGGTGATAGGCGCAGCCCGGAACTTGGTCGCTAAACCCAAATCCACCCTGGCGGCATGTACTATCGGACACCTCAACATGAGTTCGATGTCGAATCGAGCCTACCTCGCCCCAGAACTCCCCGCCTATTTGCCGTAGCCAGGAGCCGATGCCCTCGCCGCCACCTCGGCCGTCTTCACCGATCCACTGCATATAGAGAGCGACCGGGGTCTCGCCCGGCAACTTCCAGCGAATATCAACTCCGGCCAGTTGATTGCCCGGCTCGTTCTCCGGGTCGATATTGACGCCGCGATTGTCCTTGCCGAGTAGCAAATCGCCGAACGTTCCGAGCGAACACGGCCGACCATCGCCGCACCACTGCGCGGTGCGAGAGAAGCCAATCTCGAGGCCGGTTTTTGGCGGGCGAAAAGTGCCGCGAATGCCAAACAATCGAGCATTGGCTACGGCCCGCTCATCATCGAGCTCCGACATGAACGTCGTTAGCGTCCAGGGACCCATCCAGCTCAACCACTTGGTCCGAAACGGCTGGCTGCTGTTGCGCTGCAACATGACTCCGGGGGTCGGACGGGCATTCGAAGACAAAATCAGACTGCCATCGCGGCTCGGCCCCCACCAGCGATCCTGCCAACCGGCGGTAAGCATCCAGTTTCCCAGCGCGACACCAACGTAGCTGCCGTCAGGTCGGAAATCATCGCCATCGAATGGGTTGGCAATCCCGGTCGCCGCCAGGCGAACGCTAATTCGCTCGCCAACCCATGCAAAGCTGGCGCCGACTTCACCCTCATCTCTTGGCGTAGCTTCGAATGTGCGAATGAAACGTGGTTCGACGCTGGCCGACACATCAAACGCAATACGCGACTCATTGACATTGGTTTCCGTGGCAATTTGATTTTTCACGCGAGCAAACGCAGCGGCGACGGATAGACTTAGCGTTGAGTCATCTATCGCGCGCAAACTTTCATCAATATCACCAACTGACAGCGGCCAGGCAGTCAGAGGCACGTTGATTACACCTGAGTCGTTGAGTAACTCGAGGTCATGTCGCAGTAGGATGTCGCCAGGATCGAGCAATGGATTCGCATGTGATTGCCCGCCAACAAGGACAGTTATGATCAGGGCAAGGCAACCCCTCACCGCCATCAGTAAGAACTCCGCCACTGCAGGTACAAGCGGCCGTTGGCGTCAGAGACACCACTGACCCGGTCATCAATTGACTCATAGCCGGCACCAACTTCAATTACGCCAGCCGGAATCACGCGACTGTATGACACATCGATACTGATCAGGTCCTGCGGCGTCGGCGTCAGCGTATTGCGGCTGTCCGGCGAACCGCCTCGGTTCAGGTCGCCAAATCGGACCAATGCTCGCCACTGTGTATCGTCCTGATCCACCGCCAACGCACCTACGGAAATCAGGCGCGCATCGTTGTCCGTACCATGGCCAACTGAACTGCCCTTGTAACGATACCCCGTCCGATAGATGCCGTGATTGTAGGCACAGTTGAATAACTCACTCGACTCATAAAACTGGCAACTGGTTCCGGAAAACTCGGCGTAGAGACGTGTTGACCAGCGACTGGCGATGTAGCCAGACCATTCTCCACCAAACTGCCCGATCCAACGGCTCGGAAACCCGCCTGCTTCATCTTCGCCGATAAATTGCCCATACAGCGCAATCGTCTGGCCACCAATCTCCGGCGCCCATCGAAAATCTACACCGGCCAATTGATTGCCAGGCTCATTGCTAAGACCAATTCCGGCATCACCTCGATTGTCATTTCCCAGCAACAAATCACCAAACGTCGAAACATCGCACGGCCTGCCGTCGCCACACCATTGCGCTGCTCGACTCAATCCTATCTCTAAAGAATGAATCGGCCGAAAGTTGAATCGCATGCCGAAGAATTGAGCATTGGCCACGTGCCGCTCTTTTTCCATGAAACCGAACATCACGTTCAGGTCCCAGGGCCCCAGCCAACTCAGCCATTTTGATTCGAACGGATCTGTAAACACGCGATCAATCACAACCGATGGCATCGGTCGTGCGTTGTTCGAGAGAATAAGGCTGCCGTCCCAACTCGGGCCCCACCAGCGTTGCTGGGTTGACGCCGAGACCGACCAGTTGCCGGCGACAACACCGATCATGACATCGTCGAAACGGATGTCATCGTCGTCGCCTGCATCGGTCGCCTGAACGGCGAGATCCAGCGAGTACCAGTCGCCGACATAGCCGGCGCCGACGCCAAATTCAAATTTTCCGCGCGGTGTATTCTGAAAAGAACGGATCCGGGTGCGGTTGTCGGCAAAGCCCAGCTTGGCGTTTGGCGTCCATTCGCCGGTACGCGACTCCCAGTTGGCCCGTTGTCGGACCCGGGCGACTGCATCCGAGGCCGCGGGCGGCAAGGCCGACATGTCGGCAGCCTTGAGGTCTTCGATGATCGGCCCCCAGGCGATCGGCCACATCGTCATTGGCCCGGCTATCACGCCATGGTCAGCCAGGACCTGGATATCGTGGCGCAATAACAGGTCGCCGGCAGGCGCATAAGGGCCGGCGACGGCCGACGAAGCCCAGAATAAGGCCAGCGCCAGAAACCGTCGAATCTGGGACGATAAATGCATGCGCGAATTGTGACGGGGTGGCTCTCTATCTACAAGGCCTACCAAGCCTGGATGGCCGCTAGCCCTTCAATCGTTCGGCTGCCAGCTTTTTGCCGAGTTCGACGCCCCACTGGTCGAAGGAGCCAATGCCCCAGATGACGCCCTCGACAAACACCTTATGTTCGTAGAGTGCGATGAGTTGCCCGAGCACCTCGGGCGTCAGTTTTCTGTAATGAATCGTATTACTGGGTCGGTTGCCCTCGTGAACCCGGTGCGGCTCCAGCGAGTCATCAGTCGTGCCGTTCATCAATGCCTCGGCCTGAGCCAGGCAATTCGCCGTCGCAAGCTTTGACGACTCCGACAGCAGGAAATCGACCGGCACGAGCCGTGTCCCCTGGTGCAGAAGCTGGTAGAACGAGTGCTGGGCGTTGTTGCCTGCCTCACCCCAGATGATCATGCCGGTGTCGCAGCGCACGGGTTTCCCGTCCAGGCGAACGCTCTTGCCGCTCGACTCCATTTGCAACTGCTGCAGGTAGGCCGGAAATCGGTCGAGTCGATTGTCGTACGGCAGAATCGCCTGCGACTCCGCGCCGAAAAAGTTGTTGTACCAGATGCCGATCATTGCCAGCAGTACGGGCATGTTCTCGGTCAGCTTCGCCTGCCGAAAATGCAGGTCCATGCGGCGACCACCCGACAGGATGGCTTTGAAGTTGTCCATGCCAATGACGAGCGCAAGCGATAACCCGACCGCGGACCATAAGGAGTAGCGTCCGCCAACCCAGTCCCAGAACCCGAACCGGAAGTCCTTGCGGATGCCGAACTCGTCCATCGCTGCGTGATTGGTTGACGCTGCGACAAAGTGATATTGAACGGCGAGTTCGTCGAGACGATCGATGATCCACGCTCGCGCTGCATTCGCGTTGGTCATTGTCTCGAGTGTCGTAAATGTCTTTGAACATACGACGAACAACGTGGTTTCCGGGTCCAGTTCCTGCGTCAGGTCATCGAGCTGCGTGCCATCGATATTCGACGCGGCGTGAAACCGGAGACCTTCCTTCCAGTAAGGACGCAATGCCCGACTCGCCATCACGGGCCCGAGATCGGAGCCACCGATACCGATATTCACAATGTCGGTAAAGCGCTTTCCGGTGCTGCCGCCGATGCGTCCGGCCTGGACGTCATCAACAAACTCTTCAATCTTCGCGAGCACCTCGAAAACTTGTGGAACACCGGGTGTTTCCAGCGCCACCTGGTCGGCCATCTTCGCGCGCAATGCGACATGCAGGACCGAACGGTCTTCGGTCTTGTTGATGCGCTCACCACTGAACATCGCTTCGATGGCAGACGGCACATCCGCCTGTTTGGCAAGCTGACCAAGTTGGGTCACGGTTGATGCCGCAAGATGATTCTTCGAATAGTCGAGCGTCAGATCGCCCGCGGTCAGCGAAAACTTCTCTGCCCGGTTTTTGCTACGCGCAAATAATTCGCGCAGGTGCTTTGCGCGCATGTCGTCTTTGTAGTGGGCCTGCAGTTTTTTCCACGCTGGAAGATCGGTCGGATAACGCGCCGACAACTTTCGATCGGTATAACTCATCAGGCCCTCAGGCGATTTTCTGTGCGTCGACGTTGTAGAAGTCGAGATACCAGTCGACAAAGCGCTCGACGCCGACATCGACCGGCGTCGACGGCTGGTAGCCAACATCGTTGGCGAGGTCGGTGGTATCGGCCCAGGTGTCGGGAACGTCACCGGCCTGCATCGGCAGGAGGTTTTTCTCCGCCGTCTTGCCAAGGCGTTTT
>JBCAZN010000064.1:0-9396 GCA_038533035.1 Pseudomonadota bacterium | reverse complement strand
TGTCGAAAAATTTGACGAATGGTCAGGAGTTGCGTTTCTCGACGAATTCCCGGGGCTCGTCCTGGCCCGTTGTTTTCATCACTCCCTCAACAACGGCGCCCTCTGCAACCGCGATGGCGTCACCCGTGACGGTTCCCGAGATTTTGGCTGTGTTGGTGATTTCGACCTTCTCGCTGGCCGTCACGTCGCCTTCGATATGGCCGGCTACGATGACGTTGGTGGCGCGAATCGTCCCTTCCCAGAGGCCGTTCACGGCGACGGTCACGGTGCCCTCGACGTCGCAATCACCGGAAATCTCGCCGCTGACCAGAAAATCGCCATCGCCGGTGATCTCGCCCGAGATTTTGCAGCCTTCATTAATCAGAGTCGCCGCGCCTGCAACGCGATCTCGAATGCGCCTGAGTTTGGATTCGTTCATGCAGCCTGTGCTCCGCTCGACAGTATCGATAATGCGTCGCAGTCTATCCTATTTGTTGTTCTTCTCGTGATACCCGTAACCGATAGTCTCGATACGGATGAGGACGCCGCCTTCAAACAAAAGACGGCGCATCAGCCTGCGCGGGCCAAAGTTGTATACATATTCAGTCAGCAGCACCTCTTCGGTGTAGTGCCCGTAACCGGGATATTGCAGAACGGCCAGGCCGGGCGCGGCATGACGCCGAATGGGAACAAAGGTGCCGCGCACCGCGTAACCAAGATCGCGAGCGGTCGTCGGATTGCCGCAGATTTTGATCACCTGGGCCTCGTGCATATCCGTTTTGACCAGGCTGCGACCGCAACGAAATGCGTGCGCCGATGTACTGGTCATGAGTAGTACGATCGTTACGAAAGCAATGCAAGGGCGACTGATCATCGTTGATACCTCTGTAACCAGTTTAGACCACTCTGCGCGACGGCGTTCCCGGGTTTCGTCATATGCGTGAATCGAGCGGATTCCGGACGGTTATGGTAAAACTCTACGGCTCTAGTCATGGGCGTCATTAAAGTCGTCATTAAGTCGCAAGGAAATGGATTTGCCGCAGGAGTTCGATAAACGACTGGGCGCTGTATGTGCTGCTGGCGGAAACCTGTTGTATGGCGGCCTGAAGGGCGTCGAGAAGGAATCACTGCGGGTCGCGTCCGACGGCCGCCTCGCACAGACCGATCATCCCGTTGCGCTTGGTTCGGCGCTGACCAATAAGTACATCACGACAGACTTTTCCGAGGCGCTGCTGGAGTTTGTGACGCCGGCGTTTTCGACGACATGGGAAGCGCTGCACTGCATTTGTGACATTCACCAGTTTACGTATGCCAATCTTGGCGACGAGATGTTGTGGGCGGCGAGCATGCCCTGTGCGATTCCCGAAGATGCACGCATTCCGCTTGCGAGGTACGGCAGCTCGAATGTCGGTCAGATGAAGACTATCTATCGGCGCGGGCTCGGCTACCGGTATGGGCGCCAGATGCAAACCATCGCGGGTGTGCACTTTAATTATTCGCTGCCGCCGCATTTCTGGGCGCCGTACCAGGATATTCTCGGCAACACTGACGACGCTGACGATTTCCGCTCAGCGCAGTATCTCGGTCTGATTCGTAACTTTCGGCGCATGGGCTGGATTGTCCTGTACCTGTTCGGTGCCTCGCCGGCGCTCTGCAAATCGTTCGCCGGTGGTGCCGCGGACCGGTTGCAAAGCCTGAACGACGAATCCTGGTTCATGCCATTCGCAACCTCGTTGCGCATGAGCGATATCGGCTACAGCAACCAGAATCAGTCACGCATCAATATCTCGTTGAACAGTCTTGACGAATATGTACGCGACCTTGGGTCGGCGGTGCGCACGCCTGAGCCTGAGTATGAAAAGATCGGCGTCAAAGTGGATGGCAAGTATCGTCAGCTCAATGCGAACCTGCTGCAGATCGAGAATGAGTTCTATTCGCCGGTGCGACCGAAGCGGGTAGCCCGGTCTGGCGAACACCCCACTGCCGCGTTGCAGCGCGGCGGCATCGAATACGTTGAAATTCGCTCACTGGACACGAGCCTTTTCGATCCATGCGGTATCAGCCAGAACACGATGCGATTTATCGAAGCGTTCCTGCTGTACTGCCTGCTGAGCGACAGCCCGCCGCTTGATGATGCAGAGCTCGCGGAAATTGGCCGCAACCACGGTGACGTCGCGAGTCGTGGGCGGGATCCTGAGCTGGTGCTACACCGCAAAGGCGAAGCTATCGCATTGCCGGCATGGGCCTTGGAAATCATGCAGGGCGTTGCCGCGGTCGCTACCGTGATCGATGAACACGATGACAACAACAGCTATGCCGAAGCCGTTGCGGCGTTGACAGAGCTCGCGGACGATGCCGATGCGACGCCTTCTGCGCGCATCATTGAAGAGTTGCGAGGCAGCGGTACCGGATTTTTTCAATTTGCGCTTGCAGTATCACAGCGACATCGCGACTACTTCGCATCCATTGCGCCTATCAACGAAAGTGCACAGGCCGAGTTTCGGGAAGAGGCATCGGCCTCGCTCAGACGGCAGGCCGATATCGAGGCGGCAGACAGTGTCAGCCTCGATGAATATCTCGAGCAATATTTCAGCAGCAGCTGATCAGGTCGGCAACGGCGTCCCGGTTTGCCATGCGTAGTCGCGATGCAGGCCCTGCAACTGACGTGTCATCGGCCCAACTTTGCCATCACCAATAACCCGGCCATCGGCCTCGAGTATCGGCGTCAGTTCTCCCATGGTGCCGCTCGTGAATACTTCATCTGCCGTATAGAGCTCCGTAATCGACAGATTGCGTTCTGCGGCTTTGATGCCTTCGCGCTCGCATATCCTGAGAATCATGCGACGCGTCAGGCCCGGCAGGCAGGCGTCCGCATGGGGTGTAAGTACCTCACCCTCTGTCACCAGGAACAGGTTGGTGTCATTGGTCTCCGACAGGAAGCCGTTGATATCCAGCATGACCGCGGCATCGACATTGGCAACGTTGGCTTCAATCGACGCGAGAATATTGTTGAGCAGGTTGTTGTGGTGGATTTTCGAGTCGAGGAATTGCGGCGAGTTGCGTCGGGTTGAGGCCGTGACGACACGAATCCCGTCATCCGAATAAACCGACGGTTTCCACTCGGCCAGAACGATCAATGTGCAACCGGACTGGTTGAACCTGGGGTTCATGCCCGACGTGATCTTTTCACCACGAGTCAGGGTGAGACGAATATGCGTATCGTCGCGCATGCCGTTCGCAGCAAGCGTTGCAAATATCGCTTCTCGCACGTCGTCACTCGACGGGATGTCGGCAAAGGCGAGCGTCTTGGCAGAATTTTGCAGTCGTTGCAGATGACCGTCGAGCTCGGCAATGCGGCCGTCGTATACACGCAGTCCTTCCCAGACCGCATCGCCGCCCTGCACGACACTGTCAAAAACCGACACGCGGGCTTCGCTACGCGGCAGCAGCCGGCCACCCACGTGGATGAGAATATCGGCGTTACGAGGATCAGGTAAGTTCACTCAGTTCTCCTGTGAACGCGCGCGTATCGCGTGTTCGAACAACTTGTCGTACCACGGCCGGCATTCTTCCAACAAGGGCAGAAGCAACGCCGGAAATTCCTGCTTGGGTTCGTATGGCGCAAATCCTGTGCTCTGGTGTACCGCGTGATACCAGTGCGGCGCCCAGACGCCGTCTTCGGGACGTGCTCTCGCGGGCCACGACAGCATTGCATGATCAAACTCGAGGCCGAGGTGATCGCACAGTTGCAGAAGGACACCCTCAGGATCGAGTAGCAGTTCGCGAGAATCGAGGACTGCCGGCTGCTGCCCATAGCCGCAAAGCTGCTCGAACAATTGCCACTGGCGCTTTAGCCCGGTGTCATCGAGCTCGGCGTGCGGTACCTGGATTGTGAGCGACGGCAACATCTCGCGTGGATCGCGAACAAGCAATACGTTGCGCGACTGCCGCAAAAAGTCCAGATCGAGTTCAACCAGGTGATGCGCCATGTGCTTGACGAATAGGCGCTCGTGCTCCGCCTCGGCCATAAGCTCGCCGATGACGGCATCGCCATTGCAGTTCATCGCCGCCATTACGTCGGCGCCACCCGGATGCACAGCGCCGCTGACTCGCAGGTAGTGGCCGTAGAGGGGCTCGTCGATGACACGAATATCAGAGCGCTGCGCGAAGCTGTACATCAGTGCAGTCGAAACGTTTCGCGGGCCTGACCACAGGCAAACTGGTTCTGGCACGGATCCCCCCTGGACCGTTGCAAGGCCAGCGGATTGTACCGGGCCCGCATTTCAGGGCAAATCGTGTGCGCTGGGTCACAAATTGGCCGAACCGCGGTGTGACCACGCGGGCAATTTAACTAAACTTGCCGACAACGGCCTGATTTGGCTGGAATTGTTACGTGGTGGAAAAATTTTGTTCAAGACCTTCCTGATAGGCATCGTGCTGGGCGTCGTGGCGGCGGCGAGCACCCTGTACGCGGTACCACTGGTCGACCAGTATCGTGAGTCCTCGA
Source organism: Pseudomonadota bacterium (assembly GCA_038533035.1). Lineage (GTDB taxonomy): Bacteria > Pseudomonadota > Gammaproteobacteria > Steroidobacterales > Woeseiaceae > UBA1847. Next base: position 4,910 of record JBCAZN010000064.1, on the reverse strand, counting down.
TCATTGCGGTCGCCATCAATGGCGGTACGACTGAAGAGTTTCATGTCAACATTCCGATGGACCGCATCATGATCGGTGCAGGCGACCAGGCAGCCACGCTGCCGGAAGGCATGGCGTGGCCCGACAGCGAACTGTTCGCCAACGTGCGCACGGAACTATTCAAGGTTCGCAACGCCCGCGATACGGTCATCGGCATCGCGTCGCGGACCGCAGTCCGTGAAGCAGAGGTCGACGTAATTGATTGGGTCATTCACCTGCCGGCGCGCGGTTCACTTTTCGTGAGCATGGCGCCGCAGCCGCAGCAAGGCGGTTACCGGGTCGGGGCGATTGAAAAGGGCACTCGCGAATTCGAAAAGCTGTCGGGCGAGATCAGCGAGCGCTGGGTCGCGGATACCACGGGCGAGGAAGGCGCACCTGCAGGCCGGCTTGAGCTTAATGCGAGTTATATCGGCGAACTGGAGCCTCTGGAATGAAGTATTTCATTGCTTTGCTGCTCGGCGCTGCTGTTGGCGCAGCCGTGTTCATCGTCGCGGTGGCCTACAACCCGCTGCTAGAAACTCAGCAGGTATCGCCGCTTACTGTGACCGATGCACGCACGGCGGTATTCAGCTATTCGGCCGTGCCGAGCGACAACCTGGTACTGACAAACGACGGTTTACAACGCCGCGATCCGTGGCCGGAAGATGTCCTGCAGCTGTGGGAGCGGCCGATTCGTCAGTCCGAAGTGATGGCGACGGTTTTGCATGATGCACGCAACCAGCCTGCCGGGCTGGGCATCAAGTTTTCGTCCTCTTCCGAACGCACCCGCGTTCTGAACGGTGAGTTGCTGGTTGATAGCGCCTGGTACATCTACGTGCCCGGCCGCGGCAGCCTGTTTGTCGAGCAATATGAAAACTACTGGGACTACACGCGCGATATCGTGATTCCTGCATACCGGAGTTCGGCCAACGCCTGGAAAGGTAACTGGCTCGGCAACCTCACGGCCGGTCCGGGATCATTACGGACGGCGCGTGTTACCGGTGGCTCGGGAGAGTTTGCAGGTCACGAGATGATTGGGTCCGAATCACTGATCATGAAAGTCTGGTCAGTTGACGACGGCGCCGCCTTAGCCGAAGGCCGTCTGATCATTGAATTGCCAGAGATCGACGTCACCGACGCCGATCAAACCTAGCTCGCCAGTTCCTTAAGCTGCCTGTCGGTGTCGGCGAGGGACTCCTTGTCGATACAAGCTTTGCCAGCGATCAGGGCTTTTGATTGCATAAAATCGCGAGGCGCATTGACGGCGTCCGCCGCAATCACAACGCCGTCTTTCAGGTACAGGCAAGCGAACGAACGATCCGTCGGGTTGCCACGGATTACAACGTCGTCATAACCCTGCGATAGCCCGGCAATCTGCAGCTTAAGGTCGTACTGGTCGGACCAGAACCACGGCACCTCTGTGTACGTTGCCGCCTCGCCACAGAGATTCGCTGCCGCGGTTTTGGCTTGCTCGAGCGCATTGGGAACGGACTCAAGACGCAGGCTGCGACCGTATGTTTCGCTTGGGTGCGACGTGCAATCGCCGACAGCATAGATGTGTGGGTCGCTGGTGCGACAATGAGCATCGACCACGATGCCGTCATCGGTATCGAGGCCGGCTTCCCTGCCGAGCTCGACGTTCGGCACAATGCCGGCACCGATGATGACAACATCAGCTTTGATGGCTTCGCCCGCATCGGTTGCAACGCTGGATACACGGTCGTCGCCGCGTATCGCTGTGACGCCCGTCGATAGCCTCAGATTGACGCCGTGCGACGCGTGCTCGATCTGGTAAAAATCGGATATCTCCGGCGAAACGACACGACTCATCACACGATCGGCCATTTCGACGACCGTCACCTTGAGGCCGGCAGTACGCAACACGGCAGCAACTTCGAGACCGATGTAGCCGCCGCCCACGATTACTGCACGCCGCGACGCTTCGACGTCGCTGCGGATGCGAGTAACGTCGTCGATCGTCCTCAGGTAGTGAACACCGCTGAGGTCAGTACCGTCGATCGGAATTGTCCGCACGCGCGAGCCGATAGCGAGCACAAGTTTGTCGTAGTGAATCGCCTCGCCGGCCTCGCTCAGCAGGACTTTGCCGCGACGATCGATGCTCGTAATACGAGTGCTGAGGCGAATCTCAATGTTGTCGTCGTCGTAAAAACTCTCGGGCTTGAATATCAGGCGCTCTGCCGGCAGCTCGCCCGCCAGGAATTTCTTGGACAGTGGCGGGCGCTGGTAGGGGAGGTACGGTTCCTCGCCAATAACGACGATCTCGCCCGCATGCTTCTTTTGTTTCAGCGATGCGACGAGCTGGCCTGCAGCATGCCCGGCACCGACAATGACAATACGATCAGACAAGTATTTCTCCAGCGACGCCTAGACGGCCTCAAGCGGCCAGAGGATCGGCAGCAGGATCATTACTGTGATGAACACGACAATGGTCAGCGGCACACCCACCTTGAGGTAGTCGACGAAGCGATAGCCGCCGGGGCCCATAACCAGGATATTGGCCGGGTGCGAAATCGGGCTCGTAAAGCTGGCCGATGCAGCCATCGCGACGGCCATCATGGCAGTCTCCGGACGCAATCCCATGTCACCCATCGCGGACAGCACGATCGGCGACATCAGGACGACCAGGGCCGCCGTCGGGATAATCATTGTGGCCATCGCGGTCAGGATATAGAGCCCCATAATAACGGGCCATGGACCCGCTTCGCCGAGCAAGTCCATCATCTCGTTGGCGAGATAGGTGGCGGCGCCGGTTTCCTGCATGGCCGTTCCCAGCGGCAGCATGCCGGCAATAAGGAATATCGCGCGCCAGTCGATGGCGCGGTACGCCTGTTCCATATTGAGGCAGCCGGTAAGGACCATGATGGTGCCGCCGATTACGGCCGAGACTGAAATAGGCGCGTAGCCAAGCATCACCGTGACGACGACACCAAACATGATAAACGCCGCGAGCGGCGCACGCCGAGTGTCGGGCGGTTCCTGACCGAGCGGCGTCAGTACCAGGAAGTCGGAATCGGAGGTCAGCAGCTTGAGTCGGTCGCGTGGACCAAGCAATAACAGCGCGTCACCGATTTGCAGGCGCTCGTCGGAAAGGTCAGTACCGATCGTGTCGCCGGTGCGCTCGATGCCCGCCAGTTCAATGCCGTAGCGTTCCCGAAAGTTAAGCTCACCCACCGTGCGACCGGCCAGTGACGAGCGCGGGTCGAGCGTGGCGTCCATCAGCGTCAGGCGTTCCGATTCAAATGCACCGAGGTTGGCCTCCGGCACCTTGGTATCGATATCGAGATCCTGCAGACCGCGCAACACGTCGAGATCGCTTTGCTGGCCCTCGATAAGCAACAGATCGCCACCTTCGAGTACTTCGTCGCCGCGCGGCATGAGGCGCAGCTCACCGTCACGGAAAACGGCGAGCACGCGGAAGTCGAACACATCGGCCAGGCGACTCTTTTTCAGGGTTTCGGATGCGAGATCACTGTCTTTGGGTACGCGCACGACGAACATGCGCTCGTCGGTCTTGTAGCGCTCGGCAAGTTGTTCAGGCGTATAGACCTCAACGTTTTCGAAGTCGGGAAACTTGTCGAGTTGTTCGATCGCATGAACTTCGCCCTGCACCAGTACCTGGTCGCCTGCCTTGATTGGAACATAGGCCAGATTGGTCAGGCGGTAGCGGCCACGTCGCATGATGCCAACGACAGCGACGTCGAAACGCGTGCGAAACGCGGCGTGCCGAATAAGCTCTGAAACGATCGGCGAACCTTCACTGACGGTGACCGACGCGTACACAACCTTGGACGCAACCATCGATTTGAGAACAGGAGCCTCGCGTTCGATGACAAGGTCACTCCAGCGCCTGAGTTCGCGGAATTGGTCTATCTTGCCCTGCACCAGCAGGCCGTCGCCGGCCTGCAGGACGGTCTGGCGCCCGGGCAGCGTTTCGCTGCGCCCGGCGCGAAATATCGACAGGATAATAAGCCCGGTTGACGCACCGATGCGGGACTCGGTGAGGGTTTTGCCGACAAGCACCGAGTCCATCGGCACGCGCAACATGAACGTGTGTTCCTGGAGGCGATAACGCGCCCTCAAGCTGCGCTGGCTGACATGCTTGTCGCGCTCAGTGGCCGCTTTCGGTAGCAGGAATCGCGCAACAAGTGCGACGAACAGCACGCCGATGATCATGACCCAGCCGCCAATCGGGGTGAAGTCGAACAGCCCGAAGGGTTCGTAACCATTCAACGTAAGCGACTCACTGATCAGCAGGTTCGGCGGCGTACCGATCAGCGTCATCAAGCCGCCGAGCAAAGTCGAGTAGGCAAGCGGCATGAGCAGACGCGATGCCGGGATGCCGGTGCGGCGCGCGACGTCGACAACGACCGGCAGCATCAGCGCCGCGACGCCGATGTTGTTCATGAAGGCCGAGAGAATCGCGCCTGTCAGCATGATGACAAGAATCATCGGCACTTCCCGAGTGCCACCGAGACGCATGACCTGGCGGCCAATAATGTCGGCGATACCGGTGCGGGTCAGGCCCTCGCTGAGAATGAACATCGCCCACACCGTGATGACAGCGCTGTTGCTGAAGCCGGCGAATGCCTGATCGGCGTTGACCACGCCAAACATTGCGAGGGCACCCAGAACCATCAACGCCACAACATCCATGCGAATGACTTCGCTGATAAACAGGATCAGCGACATCACGAGGATGGTCAGGACAATCGCGATTTCTAAGGTCATTGGTGTTATTGCCCGGCACGATCGATGTGCACTATCTGTTTATACACGACCTGACATGACATAGTCACGAAACCCAGTACTGGCGGGCGATTCGAATGAAAATGACAGGCAGCGCGATCTACAAACCGACGATTGAACGACGC
>JBCAZN010000063.1:0-9399 GCA_038533035.1 Pseudomonadota bacterium | reverse complement strand
GTCAATACCCTGGAATTCCCCGGCGTATTGACGACGACATGCAGCGATTCCTGCGCCTCGTCAGCTTCTTCGTAACCACACCTGTTGTGCTCTACGCGGCGCAACCTTTTTTCAAGAGCGCGTGGCGCGGGGTTGCTGCCGGCATGCCGGGGATGGACCTGCCCGTATCAATTGCGATCGGCGCCGCCTATGTGGCCTCAGTCTATTCGACGTTCACCAACGGCGCTGCCGTCTGGTTCGATTCCGTCACGATGTTTGTTTTCTTCCTGACGCTAGGCCGTTTCCTGGAAATGCGGGCCCGGCACCGCTCGATCGATCGCAGCGTCGCGTTGTCGCAACTCATACCCAACACGGCAACCAGAATTGACGATGGAGCATTATTTACCGTGCCGGTTAGCCAACTCGCTGCCGGGGATACCATCTGCATCCGGCCGGGCGACTCGGTGCCGGCCGACGGCCGCATCATTGACGGCGCCACCAGCGTCGATGAATCACTGCTCACCGGTGAGTCCGAGCCGCAGCCCTGCATCGTGGGCGACCTGCTTGCCGCCGGCTCCGTCAACATTGACGGTGCTGTCTACATGCTGGTCACGCAGACCGGCAACGATACGGCGCTAGGATCCATCGCTCGCATGAGCCGGCGCGCGCGATACGCACGACCGTCATTTGTACAAACGGCAGACAGGGTCGCAAGCTATATCGTCATAGCGCTCCTGCTGGTAGCAGCGGCGGTCGCGACGTATTGGTCTTTCGTCGATCCCGAGCGCGCTTTTGTTATCACGCTGTCAGTGCTTGTCGTTACCTGCCCCTGTGCACTCGCGCTGGCGACACCCGCCGCATTTGCAACCGCCGGCGCTCGAATGGCGCAGCTGCACCTGCTGGTAACAGACGGCAATGCCATTGAGTCGCTGTCTCGCGCGACGCACCTGGTTTTCGACAAGACCGGCACGCTGACCACGGGCCGGCCGCAACTGCAGGCGACGCATATAGTTGCTCCAGACTTCACTGCAAGTGAGTGCCTGCAATACGCCGCTGTGCTCGAAGCAATTTCTTCGCATCCGATCTCGCACGCGTTTCCGCCGCAGGAGGAGTTGCCGACTGTCGATGACGCCCGGGTCGTCATCGGTCAGGGTGTCAGCGGCCGAATCGCGGGTCATGAATGGCGCATTGGCAATGCGGCATTCACCGGCGTCACGAATGCGCCAGTTAGCACCGGTACAACCGTCTTCCTTGCCCGCGACAACGATGTTATTGCGCGCTTTGACATCACAGACGAGCTTCGCAGCGATGCGAACGACGTGCTTGCGACGTTACGTCGGCTAGGCTTTGGTATCACGCTCGCGAGCGGTGATAATGAACACGCTGTTTCACGGGTCGCAAAGCAGCTCTCGATTGACAACGTACAGGCCAACTGTGCGCCCGCAGAAAAACTGGCGTTGATTCGAAGACTGCAGGATCAGGGAGAGCATGTAGTGATGATCGGTGACGGCATCAACGATGCGCCTGTCCTCGCCGGCGCGGACGCGTCGATTTCGTTTGCGCACGGCGCGCTGCTTGCACAAACCAGCGCCGACGTCATAGCGCTCGGCGAATCACTGCAGCCTGTCGTCACTGCACACCGAATATCGAAACGCACGATGCAGATCGTTCGCCAGAACCTTGCCTGGGCGATTGCTTACAACCTGGTTGCGCTGCCGCTTGCAGCTGCCGGCTATGTCCCGCCGTGGGCTGCCGCCATTGGCATGAGTGCCAGTTCACTGATCGTTGTGCTGAATGCCTTGCGCCTGAACCGCTACACTTGATCCGATGTCGATTCTCTACGTCCTGATTCCGCTGGCGCTCATCGTGTTAGGCCTCGCTGTCTGGGCGTTCTTCTGGGCAGTCGGCAGTGGCCAGTTCGACGATATGGACACACCAGCGATGCGCGTACTCATGGACGACGATGAGATGCCACCCGACGGTCGCAACGAATGAACGAACTCTGGACCGTTACCGGCGCCGCGCTGGTTGTCGGCTTCCTGGGCAGCGCGCACTGCGTCGGTATGTGCGCCGGAATCTCCGGACTGTTTGCAGCCAAAGCCGGCGCAGCGAGCATTCGTGCCGACTTGCCCATGGCCGTGGCGTACAACGTCGGCCGCGTCCTGAGCTATGCCATCCTCGGCAGCATCGTCGCTGCAGTTAGCGCTGCATTTGTCGACATCATTCCGCAGCTCGCCGGTCCGGTGCGGCTGCTGGGCGGTGCGTTAATCATCCTTGTTGGACTGCAGGTGGCGTTTCGCTGGCGACTGCTTGCACCCATTGAAAACGCGGGTGCACGTCTCTGGAATGCCATCGCGCCACGCGGTGGCCCGCTGTTCCCGGTCACCTCGGTTGCTCGAGCTTTGCAGCTGGGGCTGATTTGGGGACTGTTGCCTTGCGGCCTCGTCTACAGCGCCTTGCTCATTGCCGCGTCGACGACCGATCCTGTTCACGGGACGGTGGTCATGGTGGCGTTCGGTTTCGGCACGATGCCTGCGATGCTTGCAACTGGGCTTAGCGCGGCGCGCGTTGCCGGTTTTGCCAGCCGTAACCGCATTGCGGCGGGACTGCTAATCGTCATTCTCGGCGTAGCGACGCTTGCGCTGCCGATACAATCGCTACTTGGACCTGCTACTCACGCGCATTGAGCCAATCGCAATAGCGACCTCAATCAGGTACGCGCGATCGCTCTGAATCCAGCCGCTGCTCCAGCCAACCGAGCATCGATTCGGCGTAGATCAAACAGGCCACATTGTTGATAAACGGATTGCCTTCATCGCGTTTCTCAATCTTGTCATGCAAGCCGAAGAAGAAGGGATGCGGCGACAGCAGAATGTCGCAATCGAGACCGGCGATGCGATCGGCGCTGTCGACGATCTCTGCAGCCGCGCCGTCGGCGTAGAAATAACCGGGTGCGGACACGGCGGTCAGGCTGTCTGCGTAGACCACGTTGTAGCAGGTGTTCAGCGCACAGGACTGCCAGGTCCAGGATGCGCCACCTGCGGTATGACCGGGAGTGTGAACGATCGTCATTTTGACACCGCCAATGTCGACGGAGTCACCGTCGGCCAACCCGATGACGTTTTCTGACGCCGGGAAACTGGTCGACTCCGGCCCAAACCCGAACTGCGGGTCGTCCTCTGGAATCTCACCGGTTTGCAACGTCGGCACCGCAGCATCACTGGCGTACACGGTTGCATCGGAAAGCCGCTGCAATGCCGCGATGCCTCCCGCATGGTCGAAGTGCGGATGCGACAGCAGGATCGCCTTGATGTTGAGCGGATCGAAGCCGAGCTCGCGGATATTGCTGTCGATGATTGAAGCCGACTGCGGCAACGCGCCGTCGATGAGCACCAGCCCCTCGTCGGTCTCCAACAGGATCGAGGACAACCCGTCTGTCCCGACATACCAGGTGTTGCCGTATATGCGGAACGGCTTGATCGGCGCGTTCCACGTATCGCAGTTCGAGCAATCAATCGCCGCGTCCGGCTCGAGTTCGCGCGGTCCGCAAGCGGTGACCAGCACTAGCAGCAAACAGATGACTGGCAACTTCTTCATGCAAAGGCCCTCCAGAACATGCGCACGGCGGCGATGGCAAGAAACAGGCCGAACAACATCTTGAGCTTGTCCGCGGCAAACGCATGCGCAATTTTTGCGCCCAGCGGCGCGCACAATACGGTCGTTGGCGCGATGCACGCGAAGCCGATCATGCTGACGTAACCGAGCGAGCCTGCCGGCAACCGTGGATCGCTTAAGCCTGACGCGACAAAGGCGGCAGCACCCGGCAGTGCGATAAACAGCCCCAGCAATGACGCCGTGCCGACGGCGCGATGAATCGGCACATTGAACAGGGTAAGCGTCATGACAGAAAACGTGCCACCGCCGATGCCCATCATCGCCGACAACGCGCCGATCGTCGTCGGAATCCCTTTAACCAGCGGGTTGCGCGGAATGCCGTCGGTCAGACCGGCACGCTCCGGTACAAACATAAGCTTCAGACCGACCAGCAGGGCGAGCGTTGCGAAGATCGCCGCCAGAACACGGCTATGAAACTGCGATGCCAGCCAGGCGCCAAAAATCGAACCCGCGAGGATGAAAAACCACCATTGACGCACGACACCCAGATCTACAGCGCCCTGCATGTGATGCGCACGCGCGGACGATAACGATGTCGGCACGATGACCGCTAACGACGTCGCGACGGCAATATGCATTCGAATCGCCGCGTCGACACCGACAAAACTCAAGATAAGCTCGAGCACAGGGACGATAACAATGCCGCCACCAATTCCGAACAGTCCGGCCAGCACACCGGCCGCACATCCGGCCGCCAACATCGCGACGATCAGTACCAGCCATTGCTCCATCAGTCAGGCGCCGAGACTATCGGCGTGGAAACGCAGGTGTTCCTCGATGAACGTCGAGATGAAGTAGTAGCCATGGTCATAGCCCGCATGGATCCGGATGTCGACCGGCAGTCCGCTTTCGTCGCAGGCGGCCTGCAGTAATTCGGGTTTGAGCTGCTCCTTGAGGAACGGGTCGTCGGCGCCCTGATCGATCAGGATGCGTCCGTAATGGTCGGTGTCGGACACCGCGCGCGCGACTTCGCATGAATCGTGCGCCACCCAGGCCGAGGTGTCGTCGCCGAGATAATAGCCAAGTGCCTTCTTTCCCCACGGGCTGTGCAGCGTCGTGCAAATAGGCGCAAATGCTGACAGTGACTGGTACAGATCCATGTTCTGTAACCCGATTGTCAGCGCGCCATGGCCGCCCATTGAATGACCGGTCAGGCCGTGCCGTTGCGGGTCAGCCGGGAAGTGCTCAAACACCAGCGCGTTGAACTCGCGCGTGATGTAGTCGTACATATGGTAATTGTCCGACCAGGGCATTTGGGTTGCGTTGACGTAGAAACCGGCGCCCAGCCCCATGTCGTACTGGTCGTCCGGATCGTCGGGTACGCCCTCGCCGCGCGGACTCGTATCCGGCGACACGAGCATCAGCCCGAGTTCTGCCGCGACGCGCTGGGCGCCGCTTTTAACCATGAAGTTTTCCTCGGTGCAGGTCAGGCCGCTCAAGAATGTCAGCACCGGAACCGGTCCATCGGCCGCTTGCGGCGGCACAAAAACCGAAAACTGCATGTCGCAGTTATTTGTCGAGGAAGCGTGCTTGTAGAAACCGATCTTGCCGCCGAAGCAGCCGGTCTCGGAGAGTGTCTCGATAGTCATAGCGGCCAATTATGGCCGAGCCGCTTCGAAACTTCAGCGTTTCTGGAACACCAGCGTCGCGTTCGTGCCGCCGAAACCGAAACTGTTCGACATCGCCGTCTTGATTCCCGCGTTTTCGGCCAGCTCGGTTACGAGCGGCGCGCCGCTAATGGCCTCATCCGGCTCATTGACGTTGATCGACGGCGCGATGAAATCGTTCTCGAGCATGAGCAGGCAGTGAATCGCTTCCTGCACGCCCGTGGCGCCCAGTGAATGACCACACATCGATTTCGTTGACGCGAACCGCGGCATGGCGTCGCCAAACATCTCGTGCATCGCCTCCACTTCCTTGGTGTCGCCAACCGGCGTACTGGTACCGTGCGTGTTGATGTAGTCAATATCGCCCTCAACTGTCTCTTTCGCGATCTGCATGCAGCGCAACGCACCTTCACCTGACGGCGCAACCATGTCATAGCCATCCGATGTGGCGCCGTAGCCGACCAGCTCGGCGTAGATTTTCGCGCCGCGCGCCTTGGCGTGCTCAAGCTCTTCAACGACGACCATGCCTGAGCCGGCCGCAATCACAAACCCGTCACGCGTCGCGTCGTACGGCCGAGACGCCGTCGCCGGGTCATCGTTGTACTGCGAAGACAGGGCGCCCATCGCGTCGAACAGACAGGCCAGCGTCCAGTGCAATTCTTCGCCACCGCCGGCGAAAATCAGGTCCTGTTTGCCCAACTGGATCTGCTCGGCGGCCGCGCCAATGCAGTGCGCGCTGGTCGCGCAGGCAGAGGTCAGCGAGTAGTTCACGCCTTTGATCTTGAACGGCGTTGCCAGGCATGCCGACACCGAACTGCCCATCGTGCGTGGCACGCGATAGGGCCCAACCTTGCGCACACCACGTGCGCGCAGCACGTCGGCACTTTCTACAATGTTTGCGCTCGATGCGCCGCCGGATGCCGCAATGATGCCGGTACGAATATTGGAAACATCGCTGTCCTCAAGCCCCGCATCGTCGATCGCCTGCTGCATCGCGATGTAGGCGTAGGCCGCCGAATCGCCCATGAAACGCAGCACCTTGCGGTCGATGTGCTCCTTCGTGTCAATGTTGACGCTGCCGGAAACCTGGCTGCGCATCTCCATTTCCTTGAAGGATTCATTCGCCACAATGCCGGAGCGGCCGGCCTTCAGCGACTCCGTAATTTGTTCTTTCGAATTGCCAATACAGGACACCGCACCGAGGCCGGTGATAACAACACGCCGCATGAGAAAACCCTAGCCTGAAAAAATTTAGCCTGAAAAGTTTTAGAAGTTGTCAGTCGATGTAAATAAGCCTACACGCAGATCTTCCGCCGTGTAGATTTCGCGACCGTCGACGGAAACCGAGCCGTCCGCGATCGCCAGGCAAAGCTTACGCGAAATGACGCGTTTGATGTCAATCTGGAACTGCACCAGCTTCGCCGTCGGCAAAATCTGCCCCGTGAATTTGACCTTGCCGCTACCGAGCGCGCGACCGCGACCCGGGTTACCGGCCCAGACCAGGTAAAAACCAACGAGCTGCCACATGGCATCTAGACCGAGACAGCCCGGCATTACCGGGTCGTCTTTGAAATGGCAGTCGAAGAACCAGAGGTCGGGCTTGATATCGAGCTCAGCCTTGATTTCACCTTTTCCGTATTTGCCGCCCTCGTCCGAGATCAGCGGAATGCGGTCCATCATCAGCATCGGCGGCGCCGGCAGGCGGCCGTTCTCGGGGCCAAACAGTTCGCCTCGTCCACTTGCCAGCAAGTCGTCGTAGGAATAGGAATCTTTTTTCGCCGGGTTCGACATTTCAACCTCAGCTGGATTGGTAGCCATACGCCCTCCGGGGCGAAAGTAGGGACCCATACAGGGCACAGATACCTGTAAATTTTACGCCCCGCCCCTTGAAGGGAGTTTCGAAATCGCGCCAATCGTGGCGCGAGATCACGCCTTGTCGTAGTCCAGCGTGACCGTGTCGCTCGTCGGCGTGCTCTGGCATGCGAGTACGAAGCCGTCCTCAACCTCCCAGGGTTCGAGGCCGTAATTGGTGCCCATCTCGACACTGCCTTCCTTCACGTGGCAACGACACGTGGCACAAACGCCGCCTTTGCAGGAATACGGCAGTTCAAGTCCATGCTCCGCAGCGGCATCGACCAGATTAGAACCATCGCGAGGCATCTCGAATGATTGTTTATGGCCGTCCATGATCACGGTGACCTCGGCCGCCTCGGCTGACGCCTCAGGTGCCTTTGGCGCGGTGTCGGCCTTACCTTTGCGCGGTATTCCGAAGCGCTCGGCGTGCACCCGATCCGGCCGCATGCCGAGTTCGACCAGTGCCGCGGTCACTTCCTTGATCATCGAGTCCGGGCCGCAGACGAACGCATCGGTGGTATAGAGACCCGCACCGAAATGCTTGTAGAGCTCGAGCACCTTGGCGCCGTCGAGGCGGCCGGCCATCGGCTCGAATTCCTGTTCTTCGCGCGAAAACACGAAGTTCAATTGCACACGTTCCGGGTAGCGGTTCTTGAGCGCATACAGGTCGTCGATAAACATCGTCGTCGACTGGCGGCGATTGCCATAGAACAATATGAAGCGACTCTCAGGTTCGTTGTCGAGAATCGACTTCATCATCGACAGGATCGGCGTAATGCCGCTGCCCGCCGCGAATCCGACGTAGTCGCGCGGTTTTTCCGGTCGCAGATTGACGTGAAACTGGCCCGACGGCGGCATGGCTTCGAGCGTGTCGCCGACTTTCAACTGATTGGCCGCAAATTCGGAGAACGCCCCGCCAGGCTGGACGCGCACACCGATTTGCAAGGGTCGCTCGTTGATCGCCGAGCAGATGCTGTAGGTGCGGCGGATCTTTTTTCCGTCCAGCGTTACCTGGAACGGTAAATGCTGTCCCGGCAGGAACTGGTATTTGTCCTCGAGTTCTTCCGGCACACGCAGCGAGATACGCAACGAGTCGCGCGTTTCGTTTGCGATATCTTCAACGATAAGTTCGTGAAACTGCTTCATCGGTCAGAGGCACTTGAAGTATTCGAAGGGCTCGAGGCAATCGAGGCAACGCCAGGCGGCTTTGCAGGCAGTCGACCCGAACTCGCTGACCTTTTCGGTGTTGAGTGAGTCGCATTGCGGACACGCAATATGCGTACTTTTTTGCGGCGGTGCGATGCCGTATTCGTGCAACTTGCGCCTGCCTTCTTCGGTGATCCAGTCGGTCGTCCACGGCGGCGACAGCACACGACGGACCACCGGGTTCTCAACGCCGTTTTCGACCAGTGCCGAACGCACGCTGGTCTCAATCACTTCGGTGGCCGGGCAACCTGAGTAGGTCGGCGCAATATCGACCGACACCGTATCCCCCACCGTCACGTCGCGAACGATGCCGAGATCAACAATCGTGAGCACCGGGATTTCCGGATCGGGCACTTTCTCGAGCCAGGACCAGACCTCGCGCTTGCTCACCTGGGTCTCTACCACGTCGCCCCCGGATGCGAACGCTGCAGGTACTGCATCTCAGCCAGCATGTAGCCGAAATTTTCGGTATGTCGGCCTGTTTTACCGCCCGACGCCATCCACCCGTCGTCGGGCCGCGTCAACGTTGCCCTGGCCAGGAGGTCGTTTATCTCGGCATGCCAGCGCTCGCGGATCGCCGCCAGATCAGGTCCGTTGAATTCATTGGCGAATACTTCATCAACTTCGTCAGCCGTGAACATCTCGCCCGTGAATTGCCAGGTGGCATCGATCGACTGCTGCATCCGCGCATGACTTTCCTCGGTACCATCGCCAAGCCGCACCAGCCATTGCGAGTTGTGCCGAAGGTGGTAGCGAACTTCTTTCTGCGCGCGCGTGGCAATCTCGGCGATTCGTCCGTCGTCGCAGTTGCGCAGTGCCTCGAGCTGCGCGAGGTAGAACGTTTCGAACAATACGAGTTTCGCAATGCTGTCGCCGAAATGTTCGACGGGACGCTCCAGCAGCAACAGGTTGTGGTACTCGTTTTCATCGCGCAGGAACGCGAAATCATCTTCGCTGCGACCGTTGCCCTCGAGTTCCCCGGCATACGTGTAAAACATCCGCGCCTGGCCGAGAAAATCGAGCGCAAAATTGGCGTTGGCGAGCTCTTCTTCGAGGTCGGGCATACCAGCCACGAGTT
>JBCAZN010000062.1:0-9408 GCA_038533035.1 Pseudomonadota bacterium | reverse complement strand
GGTGTGCCCACAAAATTCGAGACGAGATGCCGTTCGGCATGATGCAGGGCCTCACGCTCATCGAGGAATCCCGCCTCGACGGCAAAGCCGGTCGGGGAATGTGCGGTCGTTTGCAACCTCACGACGCCCCGCTGCCCGATCACCATCGCCTCGGAATCGCCGACCTGGTAGGAACGCGCCAGTTTGCCCTCGAGCGTGATCACCGTCATCGTTGTCGCCGAGCCGTTGCCCAGCGCCAGCACAGCGGTATTGGCTGCCTCGATGCCATTCATCACCGCCGTCCGCAATTGCGTGGTTTTCTCCATGGACGTTTCCAGGGACTCCGCCAGGGTACTAACGGCGGTCAGCGACGCGCGTTTACCGGCGGGCAGGCCGCCGGCTCCGTCCGCGACAACGAACACCGCGGCGGCAGGACCGTATGGCAGTATGCCCACGGTGTCCTCATTACTGGTTTCTTTATGCGGATCGCGGCAGGTATAGGCAACAACACTGCCGCCGGCAACCGACAACGTCCGGAGATCGGGCTCCTCGGCACCATCCAGTATCAGGTTGTCAGTTGCGCCTTTCATCCAGTTCTATTCCCGCCGTACCGGTTCGCGGCACCACGCGCAGAAATTCCAGAACTCGTGGGCAATGCCCCAGTCGCAGGCCCGGCAGGTTTTGCGGCTGCCCGGCAGCTTCCAGGGTTTGCGCACTTTCTTGCGGCACCAGGGACAGTAGCGCATAAATCGCATTAGCGGTCCACGGCACTTTGCATTGGCACACTTCGCCGAGTAGCGCTTGTCCGGGTAGCTACGACTGGTTTCTTCGACGAATCCGGGACCGTAACACCATGCGCAATAATCCCAGTCGGTCTTGACCCCGCGTTCGCAACGCGGGCAATTCGCCGGCATGCGCGACTCTGCGCCGCGTGACGGATGATCAATGCCACACCACGGACAATGCTGCATGGTTTCGGATACCGGGCCTTCACAGCGTCGACACTGGTGCCGTGTTTCAAGTGTTTTGCCAAACTGCCGCTTGAACTCGCGCCATTGAACGAGGCGCCAGCCGCGACCGGGTTTGCGATTACTGCGTTTGCCATTTTTCTTGGGCTTGGGCCGCTGCTGCCGGCGGGCATGCGTTGCCGCCTTGCGAAACGCCTCGTGCAGCTGCACGGCGTCGCGATAACGCCGCCGCGGATCCAGCTGGATCGCGTTCTGCAGCACCTCGATGACTTCAGGGCGTACTCGCAGAGCGAGTTTCTCGTAACCCGGCAGCGGCCATTCGAACGGCCAGTCCGGCAGCCTGCCCGACAACAACCGGTAGACAACAAGTCCCAAAGAAAAGACATCGGACTGAAACTTTGGACGGCCCATCGCCTGTTCCGGTGCGATGTAATCGATCGTGCCGGACCCGGAAGCCTTGAGCGTGCGATGGTTCAGTTTTGCAAAGCCGAAGTCCGCGAGCTTCAGTTGGTTGTCGGGGAACAGGATGTAGTTCTCGGGCTTGATGTCGCAGTGTATGACCTTGTGATCATGCGCGTGTGCCATCGCTGCCAGCGCCTGGTCGGCCAGGTCGAGCGCGCGCGCGGTCGAAATGCGGCGTTCGATGCGGTCCGCCAGCGACTCCTTACCCAGTTCCATTGCAATAACGAAGTGTTTATCGATGTAACTCGCATTCAGTACCGTCAGGATATTCGGGTGGCGCAGCTTGGTCGCCATCCGCACTTCGTGCAAAAACTCCTCGTGGCCTGTGTCGTCGTCGGCCTTCGGGATTTTCAATGCGACCTTGATGTTCTGGATCGTATCCTGAGCCCGATAGACAACCGCGAGCGGCCCGTCCGCAATGCGATTCAGAATGCGGTACTTACCGAGGCGCTGTCGCGCACGCAATGCCACGTACTAAACCTCCGTCCTTACACGCGCCACGGCGCGCTGCCAACCATCAAGCAAGCCGTCGCGTTGCGCCGCATCCATCGCCGGTTCGAAACGACGATCAAGCGTCCAGTAGTCCGCGATTTTTTCTGCCTTTGGGATAAACCCGGCCGCATAGGCGGCAAGGCAAGCCGCTCCCAGGACCGTCGACTCGACGTTGACCGGACGCTCGACGGGCGTTTCCAGGATGTCTGCAAGAAATTGCAGGAACCAGTCGTTGGCGACCATGCCGCCGTCGACGCGAATTACGCTTGGCGTGATGCCGTCATCCGCCATTGCGTCCATGAGGTCGCGCGTTTGTAGCGCGACGGCCTGCAGCGTTGCGGTGACCACCTCGTCGCGGCTGCTACCCCGCGTCAACCCCAGAATCGCGCCGCGCGCATCCGGGTCCCAGTACGGCGCCCCGAGGCCGGCGAACGCGGGAACGACGACCACGTCTTCGACAACGCCGGTGCGTTTCGCAATCTCGGCCGACTCAGGCGCGGATTCGATGATTTGCAATTCGTCGCGTAGCCACTGCATTGCGGATCCTGCGACAAACACGCTGCCTTCCAGGCCGTACGTCACTTTACCGTCGAGGCGCATCGCGACGGTCGTCAGTAATTTGTTCTGCGACTGCAACGCCTCGGACCCGGTATTGGCGATAACAAACAGCCCGGTACCGTAGGTACTCTTTGTGAGTCTGTCGTCGAGACCGGCCTGGCCGATCAGCGCCGCCTGCTGGTCGCCCGCGATACCGAGTATGGGCAAATTGCCGTCTATAAAACCGACGTCGCTGGCACCGAACTCGCCGGCGCAATCGCGCACGTCCGGCAGCAATTCGCGAGGGACGTTGAACAGTGCCAAGAGCTCATCGTCCCATTCCTGCGTATGGATATTAAACAGCATTGTGCGCGACGCATTGCTTGCGTCGGTGGCATGTACCCGGCCACCCGTCAGGCGCCACAACAGGAAGCAGTCGATCGTGCCAAACGCCAGCTGACCTGCTTCTGCACGCTGGCGTGCACCTTCGACATTGTCGAGCAGCCACGCGACCTTTGTTGCGGAAAAATAGGGATCCAGGCGCAGCCCGGTCTTTGCCGCGACCGTGGCCTCATGTCCGTCACCTGCGAGTTGGCGGCAATACTCCGCGGTTCGCCGATCCTGCCAAACGATGGCGTTATAAATGCATTCGCCGCTGTCACGGTCCCAGATGAGCGTCGTCTCGCGCTGGTTGGTAATGCCGATGCCGGCGACATCGCCGGCCCTCGCCATGGTTTCGGCCACGGTCGAGCGCACCGATGCCCAGATTGCTTCCGGGTCGTGCTCAACCCAGCCAGGCTTGGGATAAATCTGCGGAAATTCCTGCTGCGCGCTCGCAGCCACCGTCATGGACTCATCGAATAAAACCGCGCGGCTGCTGCTCGTCCCCTGGTCGATCGCCAGAATCTGCCGGCTCATGAGTTTGCCTCCCGCATGCTGTACAGCGGCTTCTTAACGACGATTTGTTGACCCACCTCATCGGGCCATTCGACATCGATCTGGCTTGCCGCGACTTCTGCAATCTTCTCCAGCACCTGCGGCGGCCACGGCGCGACGCGCCGCACGTTGAGGTCAACATGCAGGTTGATCCACTCCGCAGTCGCAGCCAGGTATTGCTGGTCGGCGTGATACATCCTCATAAACTGGTGAATACGCTTTTCATCGTAGGCGAGCAACTGCGTTGTAATGACATAGGGGTCCGCCTCTTTCATTTCCCGCTGCCAGGTCACGTGGCTTTCCACCGCAAACGTCGAACTTGCATGTTCCTCGATATGTTCGTCGGTGATGCCGATGCGGCTCCACATAGTGTCGACACCATAATCAAACGCGAGGACGTAGTACGCCACATTCATGTGTTTATTGACATCGATCCACTCGGGCAATACGGAGCCACGAAACACTTCAATACCAATCACGTTGCAAGTTCCTCTCTGCCGCGGAAATAGTCTAGCGCCTCGGGATTCGCAAGCGCCTCGGTGTTCTTCACCGGCTCATTGTGCACGACCGAGCGCACCGCGAGTTCGACGATTTTGCCACTCTTTGTACGCGGGATATCGGCAACCTGCACAATCCTCGCGGGCACATGGCGTGGCGTCGTGTTGTCTCGCACAACTTTGCGTATATCGCCCCGCAGTTCGTCGTTGAGTTCGAGGTCATCGCGCAGGACGACGAACAGCACGACGCGTACGTCGTCCTCCCACTTCTGTCCGATCGCAATACTTTCGATTACGGCATCGAGTTTTTCCACCTGCCGATAAATCTCCGCGGTTCCGATGCGAACGCCGCCGGGATTGAGTACCGCATCCGAACGACCGTGAATTGTCATGCCGCCCTCCGCGGTGAGCTCGGCGTAGTCGCCGTGTGCCCAGACACCCGGGAAGCGCTCGAAATATGCAGCGCGATAGCGACTGTTGTCAGGATCGTTCCAGAAACCGACCGGCGTCGACGGGAACGGCCGGGTACAGACCAGCTCTCCCTGCTCGCCGACGACCGACACGCCCGCGTCATTGAAAATCTCGGTCGCCATTCCCAGCCCCTTGCACTGCAGTTCGCCACGGCGTACCGGCAGCAGCGGGTTACCAAGCTGGAAACAGCTCAGGATGTCGGTGCCGCCCGAAATTGAAGACAACTGCACATCGGAGCTGATCGCGTCGTAAACAAAATCGAAGCTTTCCGGTGCCAGCGGCGAACCGGTCGACAGCACCGTGCGCAGCGCCACAAGATCGTAATCATCCCGCGGCCGCAGGCCGGTCTTTTCCAGCGCTGAGATGTATTTCGCGCTCGTGCCGAAAATCGTAACGCGCTCCTGCTCTGCAATGTCCCACAGCACCCGCCCGTCATTCGCAAACGGCGCCCCGTCAAACAGAATCAGCGTCGCACCGGTGCCCAGCCCGCACACTAACCAGTTCCACATCATCCAGCCGCAGGTTGTGAAATAAAAGAGCTTGTCGTCGGCGCCGACATCGGTATGCAATACATGCTCTTTGGATTGTTGCAGCAAGGTGCCGCCGTGACCGTGGACGATGCACTTCGGAACACCCGTCGTTCCCGATGAATACATGATGTAAAGCGGGTGATTGAACGCTACCGGCTGGAATTCCAGTTCGCCGACGTCGCCCGCAAAATCATTCCAGAGGACAGTGCCATTAATGCCTGCAGGCGCATCCGCAACGAACGGCACGATGACGGTTTGCTTGAGGGTCGGCAGGCGTTTGACGATACCGGCAACCGTGTCTCGCGTATCGCAGAGTTTGCCGTTGTACCAATAGGCGTTTGGCGCAAACAGTACCTTCGGCTCGATCTGGCCGAAGCGATCCACGACGCCGTTAACGCCAAAGTCCGGCGAACAGGAAGACCAGATCGCACCGATGCTGGCCGTTGCAAGCATGGCGACAACAGCTTCCGGGCAGTTCGGCAGAAAACCGGCAACCCGGTCGCCTGTTGATACTCCGGCCGCTCGCAGACCCGCCGCTACGCGGCTCACGTCATTGCGTAATTCATCGTGCGATACCTCGCGGCGACTGCCGTCCTCGCCGCAAAAGACCAAAGCGGCGCTGTCACCACGATGTCGCAAGAGGTGACGCGCAAAATTGAGTTTCGCGCCGTCGAACCAACCCGCATCCATGATGTTGTCAGGCCGGCAAAGTATGGTGTCCGCGTCCCGGTCGAACTGGATTTCACAGGTCTCGACGACCGACGTCCAGAAAGCCTCGGGTTGTTCCAGCGACCAGCCGTGTAACGCCGCGTAGTCGGCGCAACCCGCAGCCTGCATGAAGCGATGCATGGCGGAAGCGCGGCGCCGTTCCTCGGACGGCTCCCAGATGATCGGGTTTTGAGTCATTGACGAATGCACGGTTGTTGTCGTCGCCAGTATCCACAATTCACACCTTGTGTCCATGACCGGCACGGAGTGATACTGACTGTATGAGCACGACATCCATAATTGTTCTCGCAGTAGCCATAGCGCTCGCTGTGATAATTGCCTGGCGACTCAAGAAGGCGGGTCGTCCGATCCCCGAAAAATTGCGCCGCGGGCATCCACTTCCGGATTTTCGGGCCACTGATGAAAACGGCGACCCGGTGCGCTCGACTGAATTGCACGGCACGGCGGCGGTGATCCTGTTTGTGCGCGGCAACTGGTGTCCGTTCTGCACCCGCCAGGTCAAGCACCTGACTGTGCACTACAAGAACATTGTCGATCTCGGTGCCCGCCTGATTTTCGTTACCCCGAAGCCGCTCGAAACAACGCGGCGTGTCGCTGAATTTTTCGAGGTAGAGTTTGATTTCTGGCTAGACGAAGACCTGCATGTCGCGCGTGAGCTGGGACTGTTGCTGGAATCGGGCGTACCGAAAGATCACCGCAAGGAATACGGTGACGACACCGTCTGGCCGACCGCTGTCGTCGTCGATCGCAATGGCATCATTCGCTACACCGAACTGTCAAAATTTATTGCGGATCGACCCAACCCTGAGAAGCTCGTCGCCGAGCTCAGAGCAATACAGCCTGACAAGACCTTAACGCCGACCGCGCTGCACAGAAATTCCATGAAAGGAGCGGCCTGTTTGAACGACGTTTCCACGGTGCGCTGAAACTGTGGTTTCAGGCAATTCTCGACAGCGAATTCACGAACCGCAATAAAGCTTTTGCGCTTGATGTCGTCGATCAGCGCGTGTTCCTTGTCGAATCCCCGCGGCGGTCGCGACAGCGATTCCCCGGCTAAATGAAAGTTCTTGCGAAACGTGTTGTTGCCAATTGCGCGCTGCCATTCGCCCGGCCGGGCAACGATGCGTTCGCGAATCTGTCGCAACGGATCCGAATCAGGGCGCCACATACCAACGCCGACAAAAGACTCGTTGGGTGCAATATGCAAATAGAATCCGGGCGAGTGCACGTCTTTGGCGCGCTCGTGGCGAAACTGGATGCCAATATTGGTTTCGTACGGCGTCTTGTCTTTCGCAAAGCGCGTATCGCGATAGACGCGCATCAGCGAGCCACCCATTCGAGTCGGCACAGCCGTAAAGTGCGGCGCGATCTCGGCCAACGGATCTTGCATTGACTGGATGAATCGCAAAGCAACGTCCAGAACTTCTTCCTCGTAGCGGCTCTTGTTCTCGTTGAACCACTCGCGGTTGTTGTTCTGCTCAAGCTCTTTTAGAAACTTTACCGTGCGGGGACTGAAGCTGGCGTAGCGCGACGCCTTCAACACTGCCCCTCATCGGCGCTGGGGTGCGGATACATGTCCGACTCATCCTCGCCTTCTCGAGGAGCCAGGCATGCAAAGTCCTTTTCGACAAGAATGGCAAGCTTGTCGCCGTCATCGAGGACCTGCTCGCCTTCAATCGAAACCTGCTCGGTTGTCGCCCACGCATGCACGACCGTTTCCGGTAGACGGATGCGTATCTCGTTCTCGGAATAAAAGGCTGCCGGAGTGACGCTGGCCGGACTGCTTTCGAGCGAATACCGAAATTCCCGGCTACCCGGGAACCCGGTCGTCGAGGTGACAACGCCATTGGCGTTGATCGCCTCGACTTCGGCACGGGATAACCTCAAACGGACAGTATTGTCGCGAATGCGAATCTTCACTGTTTTTTCGGCGACGCAAGGCCGCCGCGATCGTCAGGCGCTTTATTCCGCGATGACGTTTTCCGCTTGCGGACCTTTCTGGCCGTTCGTTACTTCCATGGAAACCTTCTGACCCTCTTTCAGGGTTTTGAAACCTTCCATCTGAATTGCGGTGTGGTGTACGAATACATCCTGTCCGCCTTCACGTTCGATAAATCCAAAGCCCTTATCGTCGTTGAACCATTTGACGGTTCCTTCAACTCTTTCGCCTGACATAACTACCTACTACCTCGTAAGAAAAACTCCGCCCGCGGGCGTTAAAATGCTGTCCCGTTTCGGGCTTCAGCGGTCAAAATACTACGCGCAAAAACACGTCATAAGTATTACTAAATAGCGGAGATTACAGGAAAAGTTCGCGAGATCGCGCGATTTAGGCTGTCTATCAAGGGGTTTCGGCCGTTTTTGTCCGTTCGCGCAATCCGTATAGGTAGCGGGTTTGGCCATATTTTTTTGCCGAAAATGCGCAAAATCGACCATAAATCCGTGACCTAGCCCGACTTGCCCACTCTCCGCACGAAGTGTCGAGCCAGCGATTTGACGTCATCACAACCAACGAGCGCCATGCTGCGTTCAAGCTCGGTTCGAAGTAACCCGAGGGCGCGCTCGACGCCGCCCTGCCCGCCTGCACCGAGCGGATACAGGTAACCACGACCAATACTGCAGGCGGTGGCACCCAGCGCCAGCGCCTTGATGATATGTGTACCCCGCCGTACGCCACCGTCACAGATGATTTCCAGCCGATCGTGCAGCGCATCGGCGACTGCGGCCACGCAGTCGATGGGCGCCGGCGCGGATTCGAGCTGTCGACCACCGTGATTCGACAGCATCACGGCCGTCGCCCCGGCGTTTGCTGCATTGCGACAATCGGCGACGGTCTGGACCCCCTTGATGATCAGCGGGCCATTCCAGCGCTCCTGCAACCACTCCACATCTTTCCAGGTCAGCGATCGATCGAACTGGCTATCGATGTATTCCTGCACACTCATGTCGCTGAACTTGTCGATTTGCTGGCCGCGCGTCACGTTCACCAGTTCAAGCTGTTTGCCCAGCGTCACGCGGTACAACCAGCCCGGGTGTCGCAGCACGCTCAAGAGCGGCCCCAATCGCAGGCCACCGCCACCGATGCCGTAAACCAGGTCACGTTCACGGTTGCCGGCAACCGGAGTATCAACGGTCAGGCACAGTGCGCTGTAGCCGGCCGCTTTGCAGCGCTCCACGAGATCGGATGTCAGTCCGCGGTCACGGAACACGTAAATCTGGTAAACGTTGGGCCCTTTCCGGGCCGCCGCGATGTCCTCGATCGATGTCGTTCCGACAGTCGACAACGAATACGGAATACCGAATTTGTCGGACGCGCGCGCAACGCCGATTTCGCCATCGGCGTGAAACAGCTTGTTGGCACCGGTCGGCGCAATCATGAGCGGCATGTCGACCTCGGAACCGAGCAGCGTCGTCTTGAGGTTTAAGTTACTGACATCGGACAACTGCGCGGGCAGCAACTCGTACTCATCGAACGCCGAGGTATTGCGACCCAGGGTCCATTCGTCGTCAGCGCCACCATCGATGTAATGAAAGGCCGGGTCCGGCAACCGGCGGCGCGCGAGTCGCCGGAAATCCATGATGTTATGGCAGTTCTTGATTCTCATGCCGCGAGATTATCACTCCTCGCGTCCCGCGGCAGACCCGTAAGTTTCAAATACCGAGCTTGCCGTGCAAACGCGCGTCGTGGGTCGCAAAGTGCTGCAGAAACCAGGATGACATTTGCTCCTGCAGGCGATCACGATTCACTTCACGCACGAAGAAGACCTGATGTCGCAATCAGGCTATGACGAGTTCGAAGAACACCAA
>JBCAZN010000061.1:0-9416 GCA_038533035.1 Pseudomonadota bacterium | reverse complement strand
GACTCCCCCTTGGCGCAGCCGGCCAGGCCTGCGGCGACGGCCAGGCCGCCGACAAATTCTCTTCTTTTCATGTTGAACCCGATACTGAGACCGAGCGCCAGTCTATGCGCTGTTCGGATGTGACTCAATCGCGGGTGTATCGGCCCACTTTTGCATAAAGTGGGAGATAGTTTGGATTAAATCTCCCCACTTTTGTGACATTTTATTGTGATTTTTGCCGGTAATGGGTTTGTATACAACAAAAATGGGCCCCGACATGGGCCGGGGCCCTCCTTCCGTGGTCCGCCCGGCTGGAAACACCCCCGATTGGCCCTCCCTGGCACAGCGGTGGGCGCGCAGATTCGCCACTCCGCCCACCGGGCGGTAGTTCGGAGTGTCACAGGGACGACCGTCCCCTGTAGCCAAGCGTTTGTCGGTCGTGCGTTAATAAAGGCCGGAAAGCGGCGAAAACCAATGGAACCCAACAGAAATGATCGGCCTGATTCAGCGGGTAAGTGAAGCGAGCGTCAGTATCGACGGCAAGATTGTCGGTGAAATCGGCAGGGGCCTCATGGTTCTCGTCGCGGTGCACCGCGACGATGCGGAGAATTCGATTGCGCGCATGGCCGAGCGGCTGCTTGGCTATCGCGTGTTTCCTGACGCTGAAGGCCGCATGAACCGTAGCGTCCAGGACGTTGCGGGCGGGCTGCTGCTAGTGCCGCAGTTTACGCTGACGGCAGACACGAAGAAGGGCACCCGGGCCAGCTTCACGAAAGGCGCGCCGCCCGAGAAAGCGTCAGCCTATTTCGATCGGCTCGTGCATGCCTGCCGAACCGCACACCGCCCGGTTGCGACAGGCCGTTTCGGCGCCGACATGCAGGTGGCCCTGATCAATGACGGCCCCGTTACGTTCTGGCTCGAATCGTGACCTAACTACGGTTTTGTTGCGCCGAGCGGCGTATCATGAACATAATTCGCGCCCGGCTTATGCCGGCGATTCGTTACGGAATTTAAGGGGTGCAGGCCCCGGGAGATAAAGAATGTTTGCCAACATCGGCCCATGGCAGTTACTGATCATACTCGTCATTGTGTTGGCCATTTTCGGAACCAAGAAGCTGCGCAATATGGGGTCCGACCTCGGTGGCGCGGTAAAGGGATTTCGTTCCGCAATGAACGAGGCTGACGAGGCCAAGGAACAGCTCAGCGACTCGTCGGACGACGCTGACTTCGACAATACGCCGGCCGAAGAGTCCCGCGAGAAAAACGACGCCTGACGTCCGAGACCAGCCATGTCGGGAATCGGCGGCTCCGAATTTATTCTTCTCTGCCTGATCGGACTCATGATTTTGGGTCCCGAGCGGCTGCCGCGCGTCGCCCGTAAACTGGGCGGCTGGGTCGGTAAGGCCCGGCAAATGACTCGCACACTGCAACGCCAGCTCGAGGAAGAAACCAGCGCTGAGAAAAACTTCGGCTTTGACCCGAAAGAACTCGACCCGAAGAACATGATTACGCCGCGTGACGACGACACCTACTCGCCTCTGCACGATGAGGAGGACGACGAAGAGGACGTGCCGCCTGCGGCGCCTGAAGTCGAAGCTGAAGCCGAAGCCGAAGCTAATACTGAAGAACCCGCCAAATGAGCGACACGCCCGACAAGGAAGACCTCGCAGAAGGCACGCTCATGTCGCACCTCACTGAGCTGCGCAACCGCCTGTTCAAAGTGTTCGGCAGCGTGTTCGCGATCTTCCTCGTGCTCATTCCGTTCTCGCGGAAGATTTTCGAAGTGGTTGCCGAGCCGCTCGTCAGCGTTGTTCCCGGTGGCGAGTTGATCGCACTGGGGCCGATATCACCGTTGACCGCGGTGATATCACTGACCTTTTATCTCGCACTGTTCATCGCGATGCCCGTCGTGCTTTACCAGATCTGGGCGTTCGTTGCGCCGGGCCTCTACAAGAAGGAAAAGCGGTTTGCATTTCCAATGCTCGCATCGAGCATTGTGCTGTTTTATGCCGGCATCCTGTTCGCGTACTTCGTGGTCTTCCCGCTGATCTTTAACTTCACCGCCGCGTTCACGCCGGCAGTTGCGGATTACAAACCCGACATGGCCGCCTACGTGAGTTTCGTCATGATGGTGGTGCTGGTTTTCGGTCTCGCGTTCGAAACGCCGATTGCGACGGTACTGACGGTTTGGACCGGGCTCACAACCCCCGACCAGCTGACCAAAGCGCGCCCCTATGTGTTTCTCGGCGCATTCGTCGTCGGCATGCTGCTGACGCCGCCGGACATCATCAGCCAGACCATCCTCGCCGTGCCGGTCTACCTGCTGTATGAGCTTGGCATCGTGATGTCACGCTTCATGAAGCCGCGCGCGGCCCCAGACACCGCGGAAACCGCCGACTCCAACGGCTAATTGCCTGAAACCAAACATAATTCGAGCGGTCGGACTATCGCAGGTGACGACAACGGGTCAAGTAGAAACATTTGTAACTGTAGTGTTTAATGCGTAGCCCTTACCCGCCTACTCAGTAAAACCGGGCCCAAAGAAGCCCGACGGGGGAACACATGACTGATACCGGTACCGCGACCGCGGACGACAAGCCTGGTGACGCGGAGTTTTTCGGCCACCCGAAAGGGCTGAGAACGCTGTTCTTCACCGAAATGTGGGAGCGCATGAGTTATTACGGAATGCGCGGCCTGCTCGTTCTGTTCATGACCGAAGCCATGATGTCCGGTGGCCTCGAGCTGACCGTCGTCACAGCAACGTCGATTTATGCGCTGTACACAGCCTTCGTCTACTTCATGGGACTTCCGGGTGGCTGGATTGCGGACCGGCTGATCGGCAGCCAGCGCACGGTCTGGTATGGCGGCATCATCATTATGTGCGGCCATATCGTGCTCGCCATTCCGAACGACAACACCTTCTATATGGGTCTGATCCTGGTTGTTCTCGGTACCGGACTGCTTAAGCCCAACATTGGCGCGCTGGTCGGCCAGCTCTACTCGGCGAGTGACGTGCGCCGCGATAGTGGTTACGCGCTTTATTACATGGGCATTAATATCGGCTCTGTCATTGGCTACACCGTTTGCGGGTATCTCGCCGAAAACATCGGCTGGCACTGGGCGTTTGGCGCGGCCGCCATCGGCATGGCGTTTGGCCTTATCCAGTTCCGCATGACGGCAGGCAATCTGAAAGGCGAAGGGGCGGCACCTGCGCAGCCGCTGACGCCATCCGGCGCCCGCACCGCCTGGATGGTCATTGCCGGCTTTTTGGTCACGCTTACCGTGCTCGCCGGCTTGCTGATTTCGAGGACAATCACGATCGACCCGGTTGTCATTGCCCGCTACGTCGCTGTGCTGTTCGTTGTGTTCTTCTTTATTTACTTCGCCGGAATATTTGTGCTTGGCAAGCTGAGCGCCGTTGAAAAGAAGGGCATGTGGGCACTGCTGGTCGTGTGCATCGCGTCAGCCATATTCTGGTCCGGCTTTGAGCAAGCCGGTTCGTCGATGAACCTTTTCGGGCGTGACTACACGGACCGGATGATCGGCACATTCCAGATTCCGACGACCTGGCTGCAGAACGCGAACTCGACCTTCATCATTCTGCTGTCGCCGTTCTTTGCGGCCTTCTGGGTCTGGCTCGGCAAACGCATGGTGTCACCTGCATATGGCGTCAAATGTGCCATTGGCCTGATCATCATGGCCAGCGGCTTCATCATCATGTTCTTCGCCGCACACATCGCAGCGTCCGGTATGAAGGCAGCGCCTTACTGGCTCATCATGACCTACTTCGTGCACACCGTCGGCGAGCTGGTACTGAGCCCGGTTGCACTCAGCGCCGTCAGCAAGTTGTCGCCGAAGCGTTTCATCGGACAGATGATGGGTGTGTTCGTACTGACGTATTCCATTGGCAACATTATCGCCGGCATATTCGCGGGCAACTTCGATCCCGAGAATGTCGCCGAAATGCCGGGGCTGTATATGCAGATCGTCAAGGTCAGCGTCATTTTGGGCATCATCTTGCTGCTCGTCGGCCTCGTAACAAAGAAATGGGAAACCGAGGTGCAGGCAGCAAAGTCATCCGAATGACGATCGCCGCGCCCGCAACAGGAACACTCGAATGAAGAAATATATTACCCACGCTTTGATCGCCATCGGGCTGATCATTTCAGGCTGTGCTCAGGATGCGACCGAAGAGGATGTTGCAACCGCACCCACCGAAACCGCCGACGAATTTGTGGCGCGTGCCAACGACGAACTCAAAGCGCTGATTCGCGAGGTCGGTGCGACCAACTGGGTTCGTGCAACCTACATCACGCATGACACCGCGATTCTTGCCTCTGCTGCCGCGCAAAAATATGCCAAGTGGCACAGCGGCATGGTCGCGCAGGCACTGCAGTACCAGGGCCAGGAAATGAGTCCGGCAACAGCGCGCGCCATTGAGCTTTTGAAACTCGGCACGTCGGCGCCGGCGCCGAACGACGCCGACAAGCGCCGCGAGCTGGCGGAGATCTCGACGAAGATGACCGGCAGCTACGGCGCCGGCAAGTATTGCCGCAGCGACAATGACTGCCTGTCGGGCTCCGAGCTCGAGCAGGCCATGCGCGAAGAACGCAACTAC
The DNA here is from genome assembly GCA_038533035.1 of Pseudomonadota bacterium. GTDB lineage: Bacteria > Pseudomonadota > Gammaproteobacteria > Steroidobacterales > Woeseiaceae > UBA1847. The sequence goes on along the minus strand of JBCAZN010000061.1, from coordinate 4,819 downwards.
GACACCTTGCTCGAGTACTGGACAGGGTGGCGCGACGTTGCCGCACCGATGCGCGACGACTACGCGCGTTTCGTCGAGCTGGCCAACGAAGGCGCCGGCGAGCTGGGCTACGCCAATCTTGGCGAAATGTGGAAGTCGAATTACGACATGAGCCCGGACGAGTTCGAAGGTGTTTCTGCGACACTCTGGGAGCAGGTCAAACCGCTGTACGACGAGCTGCACTGTCACGTTCGTGCCAAGCTCGGCGAACACTACGGCGAAGACAAGGTGCCGCAGGACGGACCGATACCGGCGCACCTGCTCGGCAATATGTGGGCGCAGCAGTGGAGTTCGCTGTACGACATCCTGGAACCCTACCCGGGTGTCGGTGACATCGACGTCGACTCGACGCTCAGGACAAAGAACTATTCACCGCAGGAAATGGTGCGTTCCGCCGAGAACTTTTACGTGTCGCTGGGCATGCCGCGACTACCGGAAACATTCTGGGAGCGTTCGCTGTTTACGAAGCCGGCTGATCGCGAGGTGCAGTGCCACGCCAGCGCCTGGGGTCTCGACGGCGGTAAAGATCTGCGCATCAAGATGTGCATCAACCAGACCTACGACGAGCTACGCGTGATCTATCACGAACTCGGCCACAATTATTACCAGGGTGCCTACAAGGACCAGCCGCCGCTGTTCCAGGGCTCGGCACACGGCGGCTTCCACGAGGCAATTGGCGACACCGTCACGTTGTCGATGACGCCGGACTACCTGAAAGAAGTCGGACTCATTAGCGAGACCGAAGACGACCCGCGTGCGGTTGTGAATCGCCAGATGCAGATGGCGCTCGACAAGATTGCGTTCCTGCCGTTTGGCAAGCTCGTCGACGAATGGCGCTGGGGTGTGTTCTCGGGCGACATCACGCCGGAGAATTACAACCAGGCTTGGTGGGACATGCGCACCAGGTATCAGGGCATTGCGCCGGTCGTTGATCGTAGCGAGGCCAACTTCGATCCCGGTTCCAAGTACCACGTACCGGCAAACGTTTCGTACACCCGCTACTTCCTCGCGCACGTCCTGATGTTCCAGTTCCAGCGCACGCTGTGCGATATCGCCGGCCACGAGGGTGAGCTGCAGGCCTGTTCGGTTTACGGCAGCAAGGAAGCCGGCGAGAAGTTCTACGCCATGCTCGAGGCCGGCGCGAGCCAGCCGTGGCAGGACACGCTCGAAGTCATGACCGGTACCCGCGAGATGGACGCCACCGCGATTATCGACTACTTCGAGCCGCTCATGGGCTACCTCGAGGAACAGAACGACGGTCGTTCTTGCGGCTGGTAACTGGCAACGCCTCATCAATTCCCTTTAATAATCGCGTAGAATCGAGCGCAAAGAATAAAGGGGGTTTGTCATGTCAGAATCGAATCAGGCTGCCGCGCCCGGCGGCTTCCTTGGCACTGTTGAGCGCGTCGGAAACAAATTACCCGACCCCGCCATGCTGTTTGTCGGGCTGTTGTTCATTGTCTGGGTGTTGTCCTGGGCGCTGTCGTACCTGACGTTTGACGTGATTGATCCGCGCTCGGGAGAGGCGCTGGTCATCAACAACCTGCTCGCACCGCGAGCATTGACCGAGTTCCTGTCGGTCATGGTGACGAATTTCTCGCACTTCCATCCGGTCGGCGTCGTGCTGGTCGCAATGCTCGGTATTGGCGTTGCAGAACATACGGGATTCATCAATTCCGCGATCCGCTCGTTGCTTAACGTCACGCCAGCCAGCCTGCTGACGCCGATGGTCATTCTCGTCGGCATCGTGTCGCACTCGGCGGTCGATGCCGGATACGTACTCGTCATCCCGCTCGGCGGCGTGATCTTCTACGCGGCGGGCCGGCATCCGCTGGCAGGCATTGCCGCCGCCTTTGCAGGTGTCTCCGGTGGCTTTTCCGCGAATTTTGTACCGAGCTCGCTGGACCCTCTGCTGCAAGGTCTCACCCAGGCGGGTGCACAGATCCTCGACCCGGAGATTGTGCTGAACCCGCTGAACAACTATTACTTCACGTCATTGTCTTCGATCCTGATTATCGGTCTCGGCTGGTACATCACCGACAAGGTCGTCGAGCCGCGAATCAAGAACACCGAAATCGACGGCGACGCCGAAGACCTGCCCGAAATGCACGACCTGGAAGAGAATGAACGTAAGGGACTGCGCGCGGCGCTGCTGTCGATGGTGATTGGCATCGCGATCCTGGTCGCGACGGCGTGGCCGGAGACCTCGGCATGGCGCACCGAAGAGGGTGACCTCACGGCGTTCACCGCGCCGATGATGCGTTCGATCGTGTCACTGATCTTCCTGCTGTTCCTCGTGCCGGGCGTGGTTTACGGCATCGTCTCGGGAACAATGAAAAGCTCAAAAGACATGATTGATGGCATGACGCATGCAATGCACAGCATGGCGTACTACCTCGTCATCATGTTTTTCATCGCACAGTTCGTCTACGCCTTTGGCCAGTCGAACCTCGGCGTGTTGCTCGCACTTAAAGGGGCGCAAGGCTTGCAGGCCATGAACGCGGGCGTCGCGGTATCGATCGTGGGCATCGTGCTGCTGACCGGTTTCGTGAATCTTTTCGTTGGCTCGGCCAGCGGCAAGTGGGGCCTGCTCGCACCCATTTTTGCACCGATGCTTATGACACTCGGTATTTCGCCCGACCTGACGCAGGCCGCCTATCGCGTCGGTGACTCGAGCACCAATATCATCACACCGCTGATGCCGTACTTCCCGCTGGTTGTTGTTTATTGCCAGCGCTATGTGAAGAACACCGGTATCGGCACACTCACAGCAATGATGCTGCCGTACTCAATGTGGTTCCTGCTGACCTGGACGATCTTCCTGCTCGTCTATTACTTTGTAGGCCTGCCACTGGGTGTCGGTGCCAGCTATACCTATCCGGCGACGTAACTCACGATGAAAGTAGACTTTGAAAAACTGGGCGCCTTCTATCTCGGCAAGCGCCACGACATGGAATCCGACAAGCTCACGGAAGAGCTGGTTCTTTATGATTCAAAAGACCTGACGACGCATGCCGTAATTATCGGCATGACAGGATCGGGTAAAACCGGTCTTGGCGTTGGTATCCTCGAAGAGGCGGCGCTCGACCACATCCCCGTCATCGCGATCGACCCGAAAGGTGACATGGGCAACCTGTTGCTCACGTTCCCGAAACTGCGGCCCGAAGATTTTCGGCCATGGATCAATACGCATACGGCGGCCGAGAAGGGCCAGACACCCGACGAGTTCGCGGCGTCGCAAGCCGCGCTCTGGAAGAAGGGCATCGGCCAGTGGGGCCAGACCGGCACCCGCATCGCGCAGCTGCGCAAGAATGTCGATCTCGCGATCTACACGCCGGGCAGCAACGCCGGCCTGCCGGTTTCGGTGCTGCAGTCGTTCAGTGCACCTGATCCGGCACTCATGGATGACCTCGATTTGTATCGTGAACGTGTGCAGGCGACCGCGACCGGTATCCTGACCCTGCTTGATGTCGATGCCGATCCGGTGGCGTCGCGTGAACACATCCTGGTATCGCGGCTGCTCGACAACGCGTGGCAGGAAGGACGCGACCTCGACGTGGCCGGCCTGATCCGGGAAATCCAGGATCCGCCGATTGCGACGATCGGTGTCATGAGCCTCGATTCGTTTTTCCCGGCGAAAGATCGCTTCGCACTGGCGATGCGCCTCAACAACCTGCTGGCCGCGCCGGGCTTTGAGGCCTGGATGCAGGGCGAGCCGCTCAATGCCAAGAACCTCTTGTACACCGAGGAAGGCAAGCCGCGCATCTCGGTGATGTCCATCGCGCACCTCGACGACGCGCAGCGCATGTTCTTCGTGTCGATGCTGCTCAACGAACTGATCGCGTGGATGCGCGCACAGCCCGGCACCTCCAGCCTGCGCGCCATTCTCTACATGGATGAGATCTTCGGCTACATGCCGCCGGTCGCGAATCCGCCGTCGAAAAACCTGTTCCTGACGCTATTGAAGCAAGCGCGCGCGTACGGTGTCGGCCTCGTGCTGGCAACACAGAACCCGGTCGATCTCGACTACAAGGGACTGTCCAACACGGGCACCTGGTTTATCGGCCGCATGCAGACCGAACGCGACAAGGCGCGCGTGATGGAAGGGCTGGAAGGCGCCAGCGGCGGCGACTTCGACAAACAGGCGATGGAACGCACGATCGCGGGTCTCGGCAAGCGTCGCTTCCTGCTGCACAACGTGCACGAAGACGAGGCCGTGGTTTTCAATACCCGCTGGGTGCTGTCGTATCTCGCCGGACCATTGACGCGCGGGCACATCCGCACATTGATGTCGAAAGCGCGCACTCAGGTGGCCGCCGCCGCGAAGGCGGTCTCGAAACCACGCCGCAAAGCAGCGGACAGTGCACCGGCATTGCCGCCATCGATCGAGCAGTACTATGTGCGCGGTCGCGGCGAAAGCATTGTGTACTATCCGCGCGTGATCGCGGGTGGCGACGTGGTGTTCACCAGCGCGCGTTACGACATCGACGACGAGCGCAAGGTGCTGCATGCCGCCGAGTTCGAAGACGGACCTGTTGCTGTCGACTGGGATCTCGCGGAGCCGCTGGACCTGTCCATCGATGACCTCGACCAGGATGGCGACGACGAAGCGACGTATGCGCCTTTACCTGGCAGTGCCGGTAACGCAAAAGGCTACGCGCGGTGGGGGAAGGACTATAAGCGCTGGTTGCGGCAGAACGAGAACATTACGCTGTACCGCAGCAAGCGCTTCCGACTCACGTCGACAGCAAACGAGACCGAAGGCGATTTTCGTGCGCGC
>JBCAZN010000060.1:0-9459 GCA_038533035.1 Pseudomonadota bacterium | reverse complement strand
CGCCATCGACATCGGCGCCGGCTGCCTTGAACAGTTCGATGGCGAACGCGTACGTTTTCCGCGCGGCATGTGCCGCTCGATTATCCAGGCGTCTGCGCCGTCCGAGTACGTACAGCACGCGCGTAATCCTGAGCGCAATGTCATTGTCGGCGGTGATCGCACGGTGCTCGTGCCGGCCTATGGTTCACCGTTCGTGCGCGACCTCGACAACGGCCGGCGCTACGCGACGCTCGAGGACTTCCAGAATTTCGTGAAGCTCGCGTACATGAGTCCCGGGATGCACCACTCCGGCGGCACGATCTGCGAACCCGTCGACGTACCGGTGAACAAGCGCCACTTCGACATGGTGTACAGCCATATCAAGTACAGCGACAAACCGTTCATGGGTTCTGTAACGGCACCCGAGCGTGCGGCGGACACCGTGGCGATGGCCAAAATCACCTTTGGCGAGGATTTCGTCGACAACAACACCGTTATCACGAGCCTGATCAACGCCAATTCGCCGATGACGTTCGACGCCACGATGCTCGGTGCGGCAACCGTTTACGCCGAGAACAACCAGGCGACGATGATCTCGCCGTTCCTGCTGGCGGGTGCCATGTCACCTGTGACTGTCGCAGGCACCGTCACGCAGATTCTTGCCGAAGCGCTGGCCGGCATCTGTTACGTGCAGCTGGTCAGGCCGGGTGCGCCGGTCGTGTTCGGCACGTTCGCGGCGGCCGTCTCGATGCAATCAGGTGCGCCGACGTTCGGTACGCCGGAACCGAGCATGATCCTGTACTCGGCTGCCGCACTGGCGCGCCGGCTGGGTGTGCCGTTCCGCAGTGGTGGCGCACTTTGCGCGTCGAAGATTCCGGATGCGCAAGCGGCCTACGAGTCCGCCAATACGCTAATGACCTCGGCGCTCGCCGGCGTCAATTTCATGCTGCACACGGCGGGCTGGCTCGAAGGCGGTCTCGCCATGGGCTACGAGAAATTCATCATGGATGCCGACCAGGCAAACATGGTCGCGATCCTGCTGGCCGGTGTGGACCTGTCCGAGAACGGGCAGGCGATGGATGCACTGCGCGAAGTCGGGCCGGGCTCGCATTTCCTGGGCGCGACCCACACGCAGGCCAACTTTGAAACCGCTTTCTATCGATCTTCTATTGCCGACAACAACAGTTTCGAGCAGTGGCAGCAGGAGGGCGCACTGGACGCGACCTCGCGCGCGAATGCACAGTGGAAAAAGATGCTTTCAAGCTACGAGGCGCCGGCGCTGGATCCGGCTGTCGACGAAGCTTTGCTGGACTATATTGAACGCCGCAAGTCGGAGTTCGCTGACAGGGATTATTGAGGTAGCGCCCTAATGGATGACCAAACAAACGTAGCTGACAATGTCGATATGGACGATGACGACGACATCATTCTTGCGGAACTGTCTGACGAAGAGCTCGTTACGCAAATGCACGACGATCTCTACGACGGACTGAAAGAAGAGATCGAGGAAGGCACAAATATTCTGCTCGGCCGCGGCTGGGCGGCGGACAAGGTACTGAACGAGGCACTCGTTGAAGGCATGGGTATTGTCGGCATCGACTTCCGTGACGGCATCCTGTTCGTACCCGAGGTCCTGCTCGCCGCCAACGCCATGAAGGGCGGTATGGCGATTCTGCGACCGCTGCTGGCAGAAACCGGCGTAAAGCCTATTGGCAAGATGGTGATCGGCACGGTCAAAGGTGACATTCACGACATCGGCAAGAACCTTGTTGGCATGATGATGGAAGGCGCCGGCATGGAGGTCATCGACCTCGGTATCAACACGGACGCGGACGAATACATCGCCGCACTGGAAGAGCACAAGCCCGACATCCTCGGTATGTCTGCGCTGCTGACCACGACGATGCCGTACATGAAGGTCGTTATCGACGAGCTGGTCGCACGCGGCATCCGCGACGACTACATCGTCATGGTCGGTGGCGCGCCGCTCAACGAGGAATTCGGCCAGGCAGTCGGCGCCGACGCCTACTGTCGCGATGCAGCACAGGCTGCCGAGATGGGTCCGCGCCTGATCCGCGAGCGTCGAGCGGCGGTCAGTGCCTGACAGCGTGCTCGTCATCGCCTGCGGTGCGCTGGCGCGAGAGATTGACGACCTGAAGGCCGCTCATGGCTGGGATCACCTGCACCTCGCGTGCATCGACGCCAAGTTGCACCATCGGCCTGCCCTGATTCCCGACCGGTTGCGCGAGAAAATTCGCCGCAACAAGGGCAAGTTTGATCGTATCTATGTCGCCTATGCCGACTGCGGCACGGGTGGCGAGATCGATCGCGTGATCGAGGAAGAAGGGCCGGGCATCGAACGACTCCCGGGCGTTCATTGCTACCAGTTTTTTGCGGGCAGTGAGCGTTTTGCGCGTATCGCCGAGCAGGAGCCCGGCACGTTTTACCTGACCGACTTCCTGGCCGAGCACTTTGATCGCTTTGTTATCGAGCCGCTAAAGCTCGACGTACACCCGGAATTGTTCGACGCGTTTTTTGGCAACTACAAACGCGTCGTGTACCTGTCGCAGCTTGAGGACGAGCGACTGATGCAGGCGGCGCAAGCCGCAGCGGACAGACTCGGGCTCGAGTTCGAACATGTGCATTGCGGTTACGGCGAGCTTGAGACGGGACTCGAACATGTCATGGTGAGGCAGGCGAGTGGTTAAAAAAGTACTTATTTACTGGCGCGATATTCCGTCGCAGGTCATCGTGCAGCGCGGTCGCAAGCGCGAGAAGGTCATGCTCGCTGCACGCTTCCAGGAGGCGATCGACCGGGCGGCCATGCGCGCGGGCAAAGGAAGTTCGGATGCCTACCTCGAGGAATGGCGCCGCGAGACGTCGGCAGTTGAGTCCGACATGGAGCTGCGCGAGATGGCCGAGCAGGAAGCGGCCCGGCTCGAATCCGAGTTTTCGGACGAGCAACTGCTGCAGCTGATTCGCGGCCACGGCACCTTAAGCGAGCAATAACGATGTACAGGATGCGATCGTGGTCCGTGCGGCATGTGCGCTGGCTAAAGGCACTCTACGCCGTATGGGAATCAATACTGCGACTGTTCAATCCGTTGTTCCGGCTGATTGGCTATCAACGCATCGACGGCGCGTTCGTCGCTGTTGAGAAGATGACCAAGGGTTTCCTGCTGGACTCGCAAAGCTGCGGCCAGTGCATCGTTTCCTACACGGGCATGTCCTGCCCGATGAACTGCCCGAAGCAGATACGCAACGGACCCTGCGGCGGCGTGCGCAGCAACGGCAAATGCGAAGTGCAGCCGGAGATGGATTGTGTCTGGGTCAGCGCGTGGGAAGGCAACAAGCGCGCACATGAAAAGGATTACCCGATACAGATTGTGCAGCCTGCGGTCGACTTCCGCTTGATCGGCACCTCGGCATGGTTGCGCGAACTCAGGGCTAAATCGAACTACTCAGGACCCGAAGTGGTGGCTGTCGATGAAGTTTGAAGACGAGCCGCTGATCCCGGGTGAAAACCTGCCCATCCGTGCCGAGCACAGCTCGCCCGGACGGCTCGAGCGCGTGTTGCGTGCCGGCACGTTTGCTGTGACCGCGGAAATCGCGCCGCCGGACTCGGCGGACCCTGATGAGGTCTACAAGCGCGCGGCCATGTTTGACGGCGTTGTTGATGCAATCAATGCGACGGACGGCTCGGGCGCGCACTGCCACATGTCGAGCGTTGGCATGTGTTCGCTGTTGACACGTCGCGGCTACGCGATGGTCATGCAGGTATCCGGGCGTGATCGCAACCGCATTGCGATCCAGGGTGACGTGCTCGGTGCTGCGGCAATGGGCGTGTGCAACATTCTCTGCCTGAGCGGTGATGGGGTTGAAGTCGGCGACCACCCCGAAGCGAAACCCGTGTTCGACATGGACTGCATGTCGATGCTGCAAATGGTTCGTGGCATGCGTGACGACCAGCAGTTTCTGAGCGGCCGCAAGCTCAGCAGTGCACCACAGGTCTTCCTGGGCGCGGCCGCAAATCCGTTCGGGCCGCCACGCGACTATCGCCCGTATCGCCTGGCCAAAAAAATCGCGGCGGGCGCCCAGTTTGTACAGACGCAGTACTGCTTCGACATCGAAGTGTTCGAGGAGTACATGAAAGCGGTTCGCGATATGGGCCTGCACGAAAAAGTTTTTATCCTGGCGGGCGTTGGCCCGCTCGCGTCGGCAAAGTCGGCAGAATGGATTCGCAGCAATGTGCCCGGGGTGCATATCCCGGATCACATCATTGATCGACTTAAAGGTGCCGACGACCAGAAGCAGGAAGGTGTCAGAATCTGCGTAGACATGATCACCCGACTGAAGGAAATCGAAGGTGTCAGCGGCGTGCATATCATGGCGTACAAACAGGAACACCGGGTTGCGGAAATCGTGGAGCAATCGAATGTGCTCGACGGGCGCGAGCTGTGGCATCCGGGTGATGCGCGCGATATGGAACCGCCGCTCCACTAACTATTATTGACCGGTGCCGGTGGCACCGCTGGAGAAAAAAGACATGACAGAAACAGTGATTAGTTCCGCCACGAAAGAGGTGCGTATCGGTTTCGATCGCCCGTTCGTGATTATCGGAGAGCGGATCAATCCGACCGGCCGCAAGATCCTCGCCGAGGAGATGGCGCGTGGTGATTACAGCCGCGTTGAAGCCGATGCGCTGGCGCAGGTCGAAGCCGGAGCGCATATGCTCGACGTCAATGCGGGCATCCCGCTTGCTGACGAGCCCGCGATTCTCGCCGAGGCTGTGCAGCTGGTGCAGTCAGTGACCGATGTTCCGCTGTCGATTGATTCCTCGATCGTCGCGGCACTGGAGTCCGGACTGTCCGTCTACCAGGGCAAGGCGCTCGTGAACTCGGTAACCGGTGAGGAAGAACGTCTTGAAGTCGTTCTGCCGCTGGTCAAGAAATACAATGCCGCAGTCGTGGCCATTTCGAATGACGAAACCGGTATTTCCGAAGACCCGGACGTGCGCTTCGAGGTGGCGAAGAAGATTGTCGAGCGTGCCCAGGACCACGGCATTCCTGCCGCCGACGTTGTCGTCGATCCGCTGGTCATGCCGATTGGCGCGATTAACTCGGCGGGCAAGCAGGTCATGCACATCGTGCAACGCCTGCGCAACGAGCTCAAGGTCAACACCACCTGCGGTGCATCCAACGTCAGCTTCGGACTGCCAAATCGCAATGGCATAAACAGTGCCTTTTTGACGATGGCGATCGGTGCCGGCATGACATCTGCGATCACGAGCCCGCTGCACCCGGAAGTGATGCAAGCCGTCCTCGGCGCTGACGTCATGATGGGCAACGACCCGGATTGCACCAACTGGATTCGCAAATATCGCGAGCCGAGCGCCGATGGTTCCGGTCGGGGTGCGCGCGGCAATCGCGGACGCCGGCGGCGTCGTTCGGCATAGAACCCTTCGTGAGCAAAGACGCCAAAATCGTTTTCACGCCCTCGGGCAAACGCGGCACGTTCCCGGTGGGCACGCCCGTGCTCGACGCAGCGCGCAGCCTGGGTGTCGATGTGGACTCGGTGTGCGGCGGGCGCGGCATGTGCGGCCGCTGCCAGGTCAACTTCACCGAAGGCGATTTCGCTAAACACGGCATTAACTCGAAGGCGGCAAACCTGTCGCCGTTCGGCACCGTGGAAAGCGAGTTCAATAATCGCCCGAAGCGCAATCCGCTTAAAGAAGGGCGTCGCCTCAGTTGCCAGGCGACCATCCAGGGCGACGTCGTTATCGACGTGCCGGCCGAAAGCCAGATCCACCGGCAGGTGGTTCGCAAGAGCGCCGAGCATCGCGACATTACGCTCGATACCGGCGTGCATCTCTATTACGTCGAGGTCGAAGAGGCCAGCATGGACGAGGCCGGCGGCGACGTGCAGCGTCTGCTCGCGGCGCTCGAAAAGGAATGGGGCCTGCAGGACCTGCGCTTTGACTCGGAATTACTGCCGGAAGTGCAGGCGGCGCTGCGAGCGGGCAAGTGGTCGGTCACCGTCGCCGTTTACGCGGCGTACAACCGCATGTGGGTTGTCGCGATCTGGCCGGGTTTCAAGCGCGACGGGTTCGGGCTGGCGATCGATATCGGCTCCACGACGATTGCGGCGCATCTTTGCAACCTGACCAGCGGTGCGGTCGTGCACACGGGCGGCATCATGAATCCGCAGATCCGCTTCGGCGAGGACCTCATGAGCCGCGTGTCCTATGTGCAGATGAAGCCGGAGGGCGCAGTTGAGCTTACAGAGGCTGTGCGCAACGGCGTTAACGATCTGATCAGTGACATCGCGAGTGAAGCCGGCATCGAAGTCGACGATATCGTCGAAGTCACGGTCGCAGGCAACCCGATCATGCATCACCTGTTTCTTGGCATCAGCCCGATCGAACTCGGTACGGCACCGTTCGCGCTGGCGACCGATGCCGCATTGAACCTGACGGCGGCGCAACTCGACATGCGCGTCAACAAAGGCGCGGCGGTTTACATCCTGCCGTGCATTGCCGGCCACGTCGGGGCAGACGCCGCCGCGATGATCCTGGCAGAAGAGCCGCACCAGATGGACGAGGTGTCGCTCGTGGTCGATGTCGGCACCAATGCGGAAATCGTGCTGGGCAACCGCGAACGCCTGCTGGCGTGCTCGAGCCCGACCGGGCCCGCGTTCGAAGGCGCGCAGATCAGCTGCGGCCAGCGGGCCGCGCCAGGCGCCATCGAGCGTGTGCGCATCGACCGGGACACGCTCGAAAGCCGCTTTAGCGTGATTGGTTCGGAGCTGTGGTCGGATGACGACGGTTTCGACGAGGCCATTGCATCGTTCGGCGTTACGGGCATCTGCGGCTCCGGCATCATCGAAGTGGTCGCCGAGATGTACCTCGCGGGAATTATTACCGAGGACGGCGTGATCGACGGGTCGCTGGCTGACAAGTCGCCACGCATCATCGCGAATGAGCGCACGTTCTCCTACCTGCTGCACGACGGAGAGCAACGCATTGTTGTTACGCAGAATGACGTGCGGCAGATCCAGCTCGCGAAAGCGGCGCTGTATGCCGGCGTGAAGCTGTTGCTCGACCATGCCGGCATCGAAAACGTCGATCGTATTCGCCTGGCCGGTGCGTTTGGCAGCCATATCGATACCAAGTACGCGATGGTGCTCGGCATGATTCCGGACTGCGATCTCAAGCGCGTTGAATCGGCGGGCAACGCAGCCGGCACCGGTGCGCGCATCGCGTTGCTCAATGTCGGTGCGCGGCGCGAGATCGAAAAAGTTGTGCGCCAGATTGAGAAAATCGAAACCGCCGTCGAGCCGAAGTTCCAGGAGTATTTTGTCGACGCGATGGCGATCCCCAACAAGACCGACGCGTTCCCGAAACTGTTTGCCGAGGTTACAAAGCCAGCGCCAAAAACGGCGCAGCCCGGTGACGACGGTGGCCGTCGCAAACGCCGCAGGCGACGGGCATGAGCGAGAAAGTTTCGTTTACCGCCATGGAGCACGGTACGCAGGCCGACTACGACCTGCTCGACGAGTTCGAAAAGTCGATAGCGCCGGAGTTGGCGGAGCGCGTGCTGGCATGGCTGCGCTCCATGGACGGCGACTCACCGTATAAAATCAGCCGCCTCGAGCACTGCCTGCAAACGGCAACTCGCGCAGAGCGCGACGGCGCCGACGACGAGATGGTCATGTGAGCGCTGTTGCACGACATTGGCGATGTGCTGGCGCCCGCGAATCACTCGCAAGTAGCCGCCGCCTTGCTGCAGCCGTACATCAGCGAGAAAAACCACTGGATCGTCAAGCATCACGGCGTATTCCAGGGCTACTACTACTTTCACTACTATGGCCACGATCGCGATGCGCGCGAACGCTATCGGGATCACGAGCACTACCAGGCCTGTGCCGACTTCTGCGCGAAGTGGGACCAGACCTCGTTTGACCCGGACTACGACACGCTGCCGCTCGAGCATTTCGAGGACCGTGTACGCGCACTCTTCGCAAATGAGCCACAACCGCACTTCTAGAATAATAAGCCAGGAACCCAGGAATGAAATCGCACGCAAAAGTCGTTGTAATTGGTGGTGGTGTCGTTGGCGTCAGCGCGCTCTATCACCTTGCGAAGAAGGGCTGGGGTGACGACGCTGTCCTCATCGAAAAGGCGGAGCTGACGTCGGGATCGACCTGGCACGCGGCCGGCCTGCTGCCGCTGTTCAATATGAGCTACAGCGTCGGCCAGGTGCATAAGTACTCGGTCAATCAGTACCGGGATCTCGAAAAAGAAACCGGTCAACACGTGGGTCTCCGCCAGGTCGGCAATATTCGCCTCGCGATGAACGACGACCGCATGGACGAGTACTACCAGTACGCGGCGACGGCGAAAACGATCGGCGTCGACGTGCGTTTCCTGACGCCGGACGACATTCTGAAGCTCTGGCCGATGTGCAACATCGATGGTCTGGTCGGCGGCATTGTGCATCCCGAGGACGGTTACGTGCAGCCTGCAGATCTAACGCAGGCATTTGCCAAAGGCGCGCGCAGTCGCGGTGCCACGATTTATCGCAACACGATGGTGCTCGCGATCGAACAGGCGACCTCGGGCGCATGGGTTATCAAGACGGACAAAGGTGATATCAGCTGCGAGCACGTCGTGTCCGCAACCGGCAACTACGCCCGCCAGACGGGGGCCATGGTCGGTCTCGATATCCCGGTTATCCCGGTCGAGCACCAGTACATCGTGACCGAACCGCATCCCGAGTTGCAGAAGCGCAAGGCCGACGGCCTGCCCGAGATGGGTGTACTGCGCGAGTCGGACGGCTCCTGGTATCTGCGCGAAGAAAACAACGGTTTCATTCTGGGGCCCTACGAGCACGGGGCGCCGGCGTGCTACGTCGATGGCCCGGACCCGCAGGCCGAGTACGAGCTGTTCCAGGAGGACATCGATCGACTCGCGCCGCACATCGAGGCCGCAATGAATCGTGTACCCGCCTTCGGCGAAGTCGGCATGAAGCAGGTGTACAACGGCGCGATCGCCTACACGCCGGACGGCAATCCGATCATCGGACCCGCCTGGGGCGTCGACAACTTCTGGCTGAGCGAAGGTCACAGTTTCGGCATCACGGCGGCGGGCGGTGCCGGCTGGCAGTTGGCCGAGTGGATTGTCGACGGTGAACCGACGATCGATATGCTCGGCGTCGAGCCACGCCGTTTCGGCGACTACGCGACCAAGGAGTACCTCGTTGAAAAGAACGAGGAGGCCTATGCCCACGTCTTCGTCATTCACTACCCGGATGAAGAACGTCCGGCGGCGCGCCCGCTCAAAACCGCACCGTGCTACGAGCGCATGAAAGAACGCGGCGCCGTGTTTGGCCAGCGCTTTGGCTGGGAGCGACCCAACTTCTTCGCAACCGACGGCATGCCACAGGAAGATGACTGGTCGTTCCGCCGTTCGCGCTGGTTTGA
>JBCAZN010000059.1:0-9486 GCA_038533035.1 Pseudomonadota bacterium | reverse complement strand
CGGCACAGGGTAGCGACGACTTCTGCGACTCGCTGATCGCCATCAAGGGCATCGGCGAGTGGACCGCGCAGTACGTCGCTATGCGCGCGCTCAAGGATCCGGACGCGTTCCCGCACTCGGATCTTGGTCTGTTACGCGCGTTCGACTCGCCGGATGGCGAGCGGCTGAAACCAGCAGAATTGAAATCAATGGCCGAGGCGTGGCGCCCGTGGCGCGCGTATGCCGCCTTATTGCTGTGGAGTGCCGACGGCAACTCCGGAGGATGAATGATGTACTACTGTTACTTTGATACACCGATAGGTGAGCTGTTGCTTGCCGGCGAACAGGACGCGCTGACCCTGATCGGCTTTCCGAAAGGAAAGATGCGGCGCGACCCCGAGGCTGACTGGATATTTAACGAGCAGCCGTTTGCCGACGTGCGGCAGCAGCTCACCGAGTACTTTGCCGGTGAGCGCAAGGAGTTTGACCTCCCGTTGTCGTTGCACGGCACGGAATTCCAGGTCAGCGTGCTCGAGGCGTTGCAGGAAATACCGTACGGCGAGACAACGTCCTACGGCGTGATTGCGAAACGCATCGGACGACCAAAAGCCGTGCGTGCGGTTGGCGCGGCCAACGGCCGCAACCCGATCCCGATTATTGTGCCCTGCCATCGTGTGATTGGCAGTTCCGGGGACCTCACGGGTTTCGGCGGCGGGCTGGACACCAAGGAAGCGCTGTTGCGACTCGAGGCCGAAAACAGTGGCGGGCTGCTATAGCGTTTTGCCTTGCAGGCGACGCACGATCTCAGAGGGCGCGACGCCGTCGACAAGCCGCTCATCGGAAACGAGTTCGCCGAAGGTCGAGGTTAGCGGTAGTACGCCAGCCCAGATCGGAATCGAATAATCGTCTTCCTCATCGTCCGGCATCTTGTCCGACACTTTCGCAGAGGCCGATTCGATCGGCAGTGCAATAACGCCCGTCATCTTGATTTCTTTATCATGCGGTTCGCGCAGTTCATCCCAGCGGTCGGGCAACGTGGCGTCGGAAATCACCTTCAGCGCGTGCATTTTTTCGGCATCGTCTTCGACAAACCGCGGCGTGCCGAATACGGTGACCGAGCGATAGTTCATCGACGAATTAAATGCGGAGCGAGCGTATACGAGGCCGTCGACAAGCGTGACGTTGATGCACGCCTTGTCAGTTTGTTCGAGTAACTTTATGACGCGTGCTTTACGTGCGCCATGCAGGTAGATCGTTTCGCCATCACGGCCGTACAGCATGGGCACCACAACCGGGTTGCCGTCTTCGATGAAGCCGACGCCTGCGACGAGCCCGGCATCGAGAACGCCGTGCACTGTTGCATGGTCGTAGGCAGCCTTTTCACGCAGTTGCCGGACCTTGTTTTGCTTGGTGACTTCGTATTCCTGCGACATGACGACTCCCTATCAGTGCAACACGGCGGGCGCGATAGCATAGGCGACAAACGTCACCAGCGCGATACCGAAAAGGTTTAACAGGAATCCGGCGCGAGCCATCTTGGGAATCGTCAACATACCGGAACCGAAAACGATGGCATTGGGCGGCGTTGCGACCGGCAACATGAATGCACAGCTGGCCGCAAGCGTCACAGGGATCGCGATGACGATCGGGTCGAAGCCTGCATCGATGGCAATAGCACCAACCACAGGAAGGAACGTCGCTGTTGTCGCGATGTTGCTCGTCAGCTCCGTCAGGAAAATAATCATCGTCGCCGTCACAGCGACCAGCGCGATCAATGGCAGGGTGCCAACCGTATGCAGCGCCGAACCGATCCATTGCGACAGGCCGGTATTCGCCACGGCGCCAGCCAGCGCAAGTCCACCGCCGAACAAAAGCAGAACGCCCCAGGGGAGTTGCTCGGCGTACTTCCAGCGCAGCAGCAGCGGATCGGACTTCCGGCCGCTGGGCAGCAGAAACAGGGCAATGGCGCCGGCAACCGCGATCAGCGAGTCATCAAGGGCAGCCAGCGGCGGCAGTTTGATGAGCAGCGGCCGGGTTACCCAGGTCAGTGCCATCAGCGTGAATACGATGGCAACGCGCTTTTCCGGTGTAGTAATCGCGCCCATTTCCGCTTTCATGTTGCGCAGCGCGGCAAGACCTTCGGGCGACGTCCGGAAGTCGACGTTGAAGATCCAGCGGGTCAGCGTCAGCCACGCAAGCGGCAGCATGAGCGCAGTGAGCGGCAGACCGACCAGCATCCAGTTGGCAAAGTCAATGGTTGTTCCGTAGTTCTCGAGCATGAAGGCGGCGAACATCGCGTTCGGTGCTGTCCCGACCAGCGTCGCCATGCCACCTATCGTTGCGCCATAGGCGATGCCGAGCAGCAGTGAATACTGGAAGTCTTCCTTGCCTTTGTCATTGAGTGTGTCGACCGTCTTGTGAATCACGGTGATGATGGAGACACCGATCGGCAGCAACATCATGGTTGTCGACGTATTCATTACCCACATCGACACCAGTGCGCTGGCGAGCATAAAGCCACCGACCAGCGAGCGGCCGTTGCCGCCGGCGTACTGCAGCACCGTCAGCGCAATGCGGCGATGCAGGTTCCAGCGCTGCATCGCAAACGCGACGATAAAGCCGCCCAGGAACAGGAAAATGACCTTGTTCGAATAGGGGACGACCGTGTCCTGGATTGACGCCACATCGAACATCGGGAACAGCACAATCGGCAGCAGGGCCGTGACTGCGATCGGGACCGCTTCCGTCGCCCACCAGATCGCCATGAGGATGCCAATAGCGGCGACGTTCCAGGCGACAGGATTGAGGTCATCGGGCGAGCCTGCCAGCATCATCAGCGCCATGACGGCTGGGCCGAGCGCCATGCCGATTTTCTGGTGGATAGTTCGCCCTGCGATGTGCGTTTCTTCAGTCAATGTGATCTCCCCCTGATTTCTGGCCTAAATATAGTGGTTTGCTCGCCTTCGGGCACTATATGTAGTAGCATCCCGTCCGTACCAATCCGGTACGCACGGAGATGAAATGTAATAAGGCAAGCTGGCGACCCGCCATGCCGGATGCGTGACTCGATGGCGAGTGATTCGTGAACCCTCTCAACACATCACTCGTATGCTTGGAAACCTGCAATCCATCATGTCCATCGACTAAGCGGCGCGCCAACCGGGACAGTCTAAGCTGAATGCAGTGACAACACGAGGTTGAAACGATTCATACGCGACACTTTCCCCGCCGACTACATTTTCTGCTTACTGCGCCGCCCAGTTTCTGGGCGGCATTTTTTGTGGTGCAAGACTCATGATCAGGTTTGCCCTAGTTTCCGTTGCCATATTTGCCACTTTTGCTATTGCCGGCTGTGCCAGCGGACCGCCAAAACTGCCATACCCGGCGTTCGTGCAGGTCGACGAATTGCCGGACATGTTCATGGCCAGCCTGCCGGGCGTCCGGGCAAAGCAGCTCGCCGGCGACCCGCAGACTCGCCGTACCAGCAATCGGGTCAACCTGCCTGCGGACTGGAAGGGCACGAGCGGCGGAGTTCCCGGGCGGTCGATGGAGATTTTCGTTCTGCAGGGCCAGCTTGAGGTCGCTGACATCAAGCTCGGCAGTGGTGGCTACCTGTACCTGCCGTCCGGATCATTGGGTTTTAATCTTGTCGCGGCCCAGGGCGCGCAGATTTTGTACTTCGTCAATGACGCTGACCCCGACGCCGTAATCCAGTCGCCGATCATCATCGACAGTGCCGTGATCGACTGGCAAGACGGCGATTCGCTGGGCGTACAAACGAAGGAATTGCGGTACGACCCTGGAACCGGGTCGCGCACCTGGCTGACGCGCGTGAATACCGGTGCCAACCTCCCCTGGACGTCGTCGACGGTGGTTCGCGAAAGCTATCTCATGTCGGGTAACCAGCAGTACAGTGAATGCATTAACGGCAAGGTAGAAACCTGGAGCTACATGCCGGGCGGTTACGTACTGCGCCCGGCTGACACGATTCACGGCGGCCCCGACGCGGTCGCCTATACCGATGCGACCTGGTTCAACAGGGAGGCAGAGCCCGGCGTGTCGACGACGTGGCCCGGCTGCGTCGCCGCCGAGCCGGCGGCAGACTAGAATCGATCGTTATCTTCGATCTGCAGGTTGTTGATACGAGTCCGCCCGAGCAGTTTCAGAAGCAGGTTGCGTACGGCCGCGAGGGCCGGATAAAAAACACGCGCTATACCGTCGCGGCGAAACGCGTGCCACGAGACACGATTCACGAATCCCTTGCGTGGACTCATCCGGGCCAGCTTGGCGATTGCCTCGCTGCCGTAGTAGATCGTGTCGTCGACCTTGACGACCATGCCCTCGTCAATATCCAGGCCGATTTCGGTCACCTCATCCAGAAGCTCGGTGGAGTCCCGCGCGTCAATCCGCACCAGCACGCCTTCATCTTCGGCGACGTCCACTCGCTGACAGTAATAGTCGCAGACAGGGCACTGCCGGTCGTACAGAACTTCGACTTTGCGCGATGTGTTCACTAGCCGACGAGCCTGGTGATTTTTTTGCCGAGCTTCATCAGCTTGGTCAGTGTATGTGTCGGAATATCGTTGATCTGCTCGTACCAGTCACTGGTCGATTCAACAAACTTCAACATGTTGCGGATGCGCTCCTTCGTCACCGGGTCGGTCACGTTTTCGTTGTCGATGTCGGCCGCGCAGTCGCGCAGCATGGCGAGCGTCGGATTCAGCTCGCGCTGCTTGCGTTGCTCAATAATGACGCGAAACAGCTCCCAGACATCGTGCAGTGATTCAAAGTAGTCGCGCCGGTCACCGAGCACATGCGTCATACGGACCAGCCCGTAACTCTGTAGTTCGCGAATGCTGGTGCTGACGTTCGATCGAGCGACCGACAAGAGATCGACAATCTCGTCAGCGCGCAACGGCTGGGGCGACAGATAGAGCAGCGCCTGGATCTGTGCCACGGTGCGATTGGTGCCCCAGCGGGTGCCCATTTCACCCCAGTGCAGCACGTATTTCTCTATAGCCGGCGTCATTTTCATCATATATTTCTCTTATTTCTGTTAAGACTGAAATTACCACAAAACCCGGTGTCAAACCCGGTGTCAGTGACCTGGTTTTCTGCTCGAAAACCAGGTCACTGACACCGGGTTTTGTGGGTTACGGGTGCTTATTTCGGGGTGGCGGTAACGACCACGCGGTGTGGTGCGGGCCAGCCTTCAACCGTGCGGGTCGGGTCGTCGGGGTCGAGGGCCTCGTTGAGGGACTCGAAGGTCATCCATTCGGTGCTGCGTTGCTCATCGGTCGTCGTGACCGACTGGTCGATCACTTCGATGTCCTCAAAGCCGGAGCGTTTTAGCCAGGTCGTGAGCTCGGTAATGGTCGGCAGCAACCAGACGTTGCGCATGCGCGCGTAGCGATCGGTTGGTGTGCTCGCGTACGACGCTTCGCCCGGAAGATAAATCGTCTCGAGCACCAGCTGCCCGCCGGGGCGCAAAGTTTCCCGTAGTTCGCGCAGGTGGTCGACGGGGGAGCGGCGGTGATACAGAACGCCCATCGAGAAGGTGGTGTCGAATTGCCGGGCGGGCAACGGCAGTTCTTCCATGCGTGCCGGCAGCACAAACACATTGTTGCGTTCGGCAAAATGGTTGACAGCAAGAAACTGCATTACGAACAAGATGGTCGGATCCACCCCGATGACCAATTCCGCTCCGGCGTCTGCCATCTGCAATGCGTAGTAACCATTGCCGCAACCAACATCCAAAATCCGGCGGCCTTCGAGCGGTGCGATTGCATCGCGAACGCGTGACCATTTGAGATCGCTGCGCCACTCGCTGTCGATACGGATACCGCCGATCTCAAACGGGCCTTTGCGCCACGGTGACAGGTCGAGCAGGGCGCTGCGAAGGTTATCGCCGCTGTCGGCACGTACGCGCTCGACGGCATCCTGCCAGCGTGAAAAATCGCCGTGCCCGGTTGCTGCGAGGCGCTCGCCAATCATCGTGCAGAGCGGTCCGGTCCAAGTTTCCAGCCCGGCTCGTGCAAGGCTGATCTCAAGCTGTTCGCGGTCAATCATCGGGTGGCAATAATCGATACGAAATTGAAATACCGCAACCAGACGGCGGAATTGGTAAAGCCGACATCGGACAGCCGTCGCTTGTGTGCGGCAACGGTCTCGGGAATCAGGACGTTCTCCAGCGCGGCGCGTTTACGTGCAATCTCCAAAGCGCTGTAGCGATTGCGTCGTTTGTGCTCATGGTGCAGGTCGAACAACAACGCCTCCATCTCGGGATCTTCGTCGATGACCTTTTCGGACAAAACGAGAATACCGCCCGGATTGAGGCCGTCGTGAACGCGTTGCAGCAGGGCGTGGCGCTGCTCCGGCGCGACAAACTGCAGCGTATAGTTCAGCACCACCATCGATGCATTCATGAAATCCGTCTCGACGATGTCCTGATCAACCACGTCGACCGCGGTTGCCGGGCTATTCAGGCGGTCATCTTCGGCAATGATCTCGCGGCAACGCTGAATCATCGCTGGCGCAACGTCGACGGCCACGATGCGACATCCCGGTTCACGAATGCCCTGGCGCATGGCAAGCGTCGCAGCACCCAGCGAACAACCCAGGTCGTAGCAATGTGTCCCGGCCCGGACGAAGCGCGCCGCGAGTGAGCCTATAGCCTCGATCGATGCCGCATAACCCGGGATCGAGCGCTTCAGCATATCGGGGAAAACCGCCGCTACATTGTCATTGAAGCGAAACGGCTCGCCGCCCGTGTCGGTTTCGTAAATCCTGTCGTCGGCCATGACTCGTCAGTAATTCCTGTGGGACAATCGCGCCTATGCTACGCGAACTTCACGAAGAACTCGGAATTCCAGCGGACTATGGCGATGACCGTACGCGCCCGCTTTTTGATGAGGCCATTGAACTGGTCGAGGTGGGGCCCAATCTCGTTGGCCGAATGCAGCGACTGACGCCGGAAACGGCCGCGAGCTGGCAGGCGATGGTCGCCGCGGCGGCGGCAGACGGCGTCCGGCTGCTGATCGTGTCCGGCTACCGCAGCATCGACTACCAGGCCCGGCTGATCCGCAAGAAAATCAATGCAGGTCAATCAGTTAGCGATATCTTGTCCGTCAACGCGGCGCCCGGGCACAGCGAACACCACACGGGCCGCGCGATCGACATCGCAACGCCTGGATCACGCCCGCTGACCGAGGAATTCGAGGAAACCGAAGCGTTCGCCTGGTTGACCGGGCACGCCGCCGGGTACGGCTTTGCGATGACCTACCCGCGGGACAACCCGGGCGGCTTCATCTATGAGCCTTGGCACTGGGCAAAGACCGACTGACCGGCGGCCGAAATCGCCTGATGGCGCGGTTTTCAGCGGCTCGGCGGCATGCTCGAAAAAACAGAAAATAAGCACGCCCAGCTGTTGACAGTGGGGGGCATTCGGATAGAAAATGCCCGGCTTGCGTACTGGAGGGGTACTCAAGCGGTCAACGAGGGCAGACTGTAAATCTGCTGGCTATGCCTACGTAGGTTCGAATCCTACCCCCTCCACCAGACGATGGTGCGGCTGGGGGAGATTCCAGCTTTGGCCAGCAGCGCGACAGAACAGACAGGTTAAAGAGATCCGGACGGTTTAAATAGCAAGACTGTCAGGATTTTTGCACGCCGCAAAAAGGCGCAATTGACGGTCTGGGAACGTGGCGAGGCGAACGGTTTTTTTGATGGCCTATATACAAGGTGTAGGCGGAAGGACCGAAATAAGGAATACAGGCGGGTGTAGTTCAACGGTAGAACCTCAGCCTTCCAAGCTGATGATGTGGGTTCGATTCCCATCACCCGCTCCAGAATGGAAGGGATGTGCACGCGCCTTGAGAGTTTGCCCACATAGCTCAGGGGCAGAGCACTTCCTTGGTAAGGAAGAGGTCCCCGGTTCAAATCCGGGTGTGGGCTCCAGGACGCAGTAACGGCCGAGGCCGAAACGGAATTAGTTAGAACTTGGTTTGAACTTGAACTGAACTTGTATTGAACGATAGCAGCGGCTTTGGCCGCATTGAAAAGTAGTCTTCAACTTAGGCACGGGAAAGGACAATGTCTAAAGAAAAATTTGAGAGAACAAAGCCGCACGTAAACGTAGGCACGATTGGCCACGTTGACCACGGCAAGACGACGCTGACGGCGGCACTGACGAAGGTGATGGCAGAGCAGCACGGCGGTGAGGTTTCAGCCTACGACCAGATCGATAATGCCCCGGAAGAACGCGAGCGTGGTATCACGATTGCGACGGCACACGTTGAGTACGAGAGTGAGAACCGTCACTACGCTCACGTTGACTGCCCGGGACACGCGGACTACGTGAAGAACATGATCACGGGTGCAGCACAGATGGACGGTGCGATCCTGGTTTGTTCAGCCGCTGACGGCCCGATGCCGCAGACGCGCGAGCACATCCTCCTGGCACGCCAGGTTGGTGTTCCGTACATCGTGGTGTACATGAACAAGGCCGACCAGGTTGACGACGAAGAGCTGCTGGAGCTGGTTGAGATGGAGATCCGCGATCTTCTCTCGACGTACGAGTTCCCGGGCGACGACACGCCGATCATCACAGGTTCTGCTCTGAAGGCGTTCGAAGGTGATACCTCGGACATTGGCGTACCGTCGATCATCAAACTGGTTGAGCAGATGGACTCCTACATTCCGGAGCCGGAGCGCGCCATTGATGGTGACTTCCTGATGCCGGTAGAGGACGTGTTCTCTATTTCCGGTCGAGGCACTGTTGTTACCGGTCGTATTGAACGTGGCATTGTCAACGTTGGTGACGAGATCGAGATCGTGGGTATCAAGGACACCGAGAAGACGACCTGCACGGGCGTTGAGATGTTCCGCAAGCTCCTCGACCAGGGTCAGGCAGGCGACAACGTTGGCGTACTGCTGCGTGGTACGAAGCGTGAAGAGGTTGAGCGTGGCCAGGTACTGGCGAAGCCGGGATCGATCACGCCGCACACGAAGTTCGAGGCAGAGGTCTACATCCTGACGAAGGATGAGGGCGGTCGTCACACGCCGTTCTTCAAGGGCTACCGTCCGCAGTTTTACTTCCGTACGACGGACGTGACGGGTGCTGTTGAGTTGCCGGAAGGCACCGAGATGGTGATGCCGGGCGACAACGTGCAGATGGTGGTTGAGCTGATTGCACCGATTGCTATGGAAGACGGTCTGCGCTTCGCTATTCGCGAAGGCGGTCGTACCGTAGGCGCCGGTGTCGTTGCGAAAATCATCGCTTAATTAATCGAGAAAAAGGCCAGTAGCTCAATTGGCAGAGCGGCGGTCTCCAAAACCGCAGGTTGGGGGTTCGATTCCCTCCTGGCCTGCCACTTTTGGCTACCTGGTTCTTGAATCATGAGTGCACAGACAGAAATAAAAGAGAGCGGCGCGCTCGACACGATCAAACTGCTGGCAGCTGCGGCTGCCCTGATCGGCGGGCTGTATGCTTACTACTACTATGAGAAC
>JBCAZN010000058.1:0-9604 GCA_038533035.1 Pseudomonadota bacterium | reverse complement strand
GTGATCGTGTAGAAGACGGTTTCGCCGGGTACGACGACGTCAGCGACGACGAGTCGCTTTTTCGTTTCGCCGTCGTCCGTTACGAACTCTTCTTCCTTCTGCACCGTCGTGTTGATTTCGAGGTGCGCCTGAGCAGAGGCGGTAAACGCCAACATACTCAGGACAATCGTTGTCATAATTTTCATAGTCGCTCCTTTCCTTTCTTTCGCTCTTAAGCCTGCTAATCAATCGTTACCTGGAAGACGATCGTCTGAACGCCGTCTGCCTGGGTGAGATCCCCGAGCCGCACAACGATTTGCGGCGTACCGGCCTCATATTCGCCGGCATCGGCATCAGCGAGATCAGTCAGCGCGCCACCGTTCAGCGTGATGCTGTCCGGTACAAACGTGGTGAAGTTCGGGATGGGATCGCGCACGACACTGGCGGTCGCGGTGCCTGCGCTCTGTACTTCAACGGTAATGGTGTAAGTCAGCGTCGCGCCCGGGATAGGCTCGGTGCCGCCGAACTGATCAGCGACGACTTGTGCCTTGACGAAGCTGATCAGCACATCGGACACAAGGTATTCACCGGTATCCGAGGCCTCTCCGCCCGTCGTGCCAACGACCGCGTCGACGCCGCCATCACCCAGCCCCGCAAACACCGTGCCCGGGGTGCCGGATCCGGTCAGCGATGTAGCAGTGAGCTGGCTGCGTCCGATATCGCCGTTGGCAACGGTTCCCGGGATATCGTTAACGAGAAAAACAGAAACTGATTCGTCAGCGGCCAATACAGGATCATTCGTACCCGGCGTATACGCCTGGTCGCCTGCGTTGAAGTCGCCACTGCCGTCAGTATCGAAATAGATTGCCGGAACAGCCGGTACCGGATCGAAGTCATCGCCCGCGAGCGCGCTGTCAATGGCCAGTGAGAACGCCTCAGAGCCATTGCCGGTATTGGTCACCGTGAACAGAATTGCACGGCCCGTGTCGCTGGGAGCCACGAGTACCTGCGAACTTTGCAGGGTCGTGGTTACGTTAATGCGCTCGGCTACCGTGACGATCGTCGTATTTGACGTCGCCGTCAGCGGCGTTCCACCGAGGTCGAAGGAGATCGTGGCGGTGTTTTCAATCTGCGTTCCGACGGCTGTTCCAACAGCCCAGGATGGCGCAGCTACTGCACACGCAAAACCGATCAGCCCAATACGTCGCGTCCACACGAACGCCGACGCAAACAAGTCGTTTGCCCGTTTCAAGGTTCATTCCTTTTCAAGGCAACATCTTGGCGTGTTGCCCGGCACCTGCCCGCAATCATTGCGAACTGACCATAACTGTCGCCCAAAGACGACGAGAAGGCACGCCAAAGCTTATGTTTTATAAGGGAATTGTGACTGACTTCACACTTTGACTGTGAAACGTCGCACAGTCGAAAAGCGGGTGGCAGGAAAGCGCTAAAGTTTTGGCTCAAGCCGCCGGGCCAAGAATATGTAATATGCCGCCAATCGCCGCGTCAGTCAGCGATCAATGTCTCAGTTATGGCGCTCGATACCCAGCTTTTTCATGCGCGATCGTAACGTGCTGGGCGGCATACCAAGGACCGATGCCGCGCCGTTGGCGCCGGATATCTTCCAGCCAACACTCTCTAGAACCGCAACGATGTGGTCGCGCTCCACAAGCTTCAGCTCAGGAATGGTACTGCTAATTATGCGTGGCTCGCCTGCAACGAGCTCACTGGCAACCAGAGGTTCAGCCAGGTCCAATACAGGCCCGCTCGATGAAATTATCGCGCGCTGCACAATGCCATCTAATTCGCGGACGTTGCCTGGCCAGTCATACATCCTCAGTTGTCGCATCATCTCCGATGAAATTTCGTCAACGTGTCGACCAAGACGCTGGCTGTGCTGTGCTACAAAGTGCCGCGTCAGCAATTCAATGTCATCATCCCGGTCACGCAGCGCCGGCAACTCGATCGGGAATGTGTTAATTCGGTAAAAAAGATCCGAGCGAAACTCGCCTTCGCGCACGGCATTTGCAAGGTCGCGATTCGTTGCCGCAACGATGCGCGTATCAACTTTAATCGTTTTCGTACCACCAAGACGTTCGTACTCGCCCTCCTGCAACACGCGCAACAGTTTCGCCTGCAGTTCGATCGGGATCTCGCCAATCTCGTCGAGAAACAGCGTACTGCCATCGGCAAGATCAAAGCGGCCGCGTTTGCGTGACTCGGCACCGGTAAACGCGCCCTTTTCATGACCGAACAGCTCGCTCTCAATCAGGTTGCTGGGAAGCGCCGCACAATTCACTTTGACAAGCGGTCGGTTGCGGCGGTCGCTGTGATTGTGAATTGCACGTGCGATCAATTCCTTGCCGGTGCCTGTTGCACCCAGTATCAGGACCGGCGTCATTGTGTCGGCAACCTGTTCAACAAGTTGCAAACTGCGCAGCATCGGCTGGCTCTGGCCGATGATCTCGTCAAATCCGTGTTCGACATTGACGGCTTCCCGCAGGTACACGTTTTCAGCCTCGAGTCGATCGGTTGCGCGCTGTAAGCCGTGCAGCGCGTCGTTCAACGCGCGGCGGGATTTCAGTCGCAATACAAAATTTCCAAGCAATTCAGAAAGAACGCGTAAATCCTGTACATCATCATCGGACCAGTCACGCGCCTCCACGACACGATTAAATGACATTGAGCCGACCAGTTCACCGCCAACATTCAACGGCAGCATGATGGTCGATTTCACCTGCAGCTTTTCAAAACTCTTTCGATCGATGTCGTATTCACTGCCAAGCGTGCTGACGTCGTCAATCACAACTGTCTCGTTATTAAACAGCCTATTCCAGCACCTCGGGAAAACGGCCGACGTGATGCCGCCACGCATCGGCTCACCGACCTTGCTGTAAACATACGGAATTGAAACAATCTGTGATGAAGCGTCATCCAGCCAGCCCATTAAGGCGCGATCCGCGATGATGTAATCACAGGCCTCACTAATCGACGCTTCCACAGCCTCGTCCGCGTCATCCTGATCCGCGGTAAGCAGTCGCGATGAGATGCGGGCAACCACACCTTCAAATCGCTGTCGACGCCGCAGTTCATCACGCGCCTGACGAAACTCAATTGTGTTGGATTCAACAGCCCAGATTCGTTCGAGAAGTCCGTCGCGTACAATACCGATCATGCTGACGTTGACGGCGCGCTTAACGCCGGTTCGCGTCTTGAACGCCAGTTCGTAATTCGATACGTGATAGTCGTTTTCGATAAACGTGCGCATCAGTTTTTCGTGCGCTTCCGCGTCCTGGGTACTCTCCAGCCGCGACCACGGTTGCCCCAGCACCTTGTCGGGCCGACTGACGCCAAGTTCCTGAGCGAAGACCCGATTGCATTGTCGGAGCACGGCGTCGTAGCTGCGTGCCACCTGCTCACGCCACGGCAGTTTGACGGGCATCGGCGGGTCGAATCGGTAGCTGTACATCGCGTTCGATGTCGTATTGAAAAGGTATTGAAATCGTAGATCCGTATTGCGCCGGCCAATCTCGAGATCCTCGAGTGCCGAGCGGGATGTATCCAGGTCTGTTTCCAGCTGCCGGCCTGCAAACATCGCCATGACGAAGCCAACCACGATCATCAGAAACGCGATGCGCGACGTTAGCCATATCCATCCGCTGTCCGCCCAATGGCCCGACAGTCCGACTTTCGCGTGCGATGGATCCAGAAGATAAAGACCGAAGTCGACGAGATATGCCAGCGCCACCAGCAGCAGCCCGACGCCCACCAGTGCCGCTCCTATTGGCAACGGCGAACTCTGTTTCGCAACACCGTAGTAAAAGCCGTAGCCCAAAACACCGAGAACAGTGGCAATGATGACGAGATCGCCCAGATTCGCGAACAGTTCGAAACCGGCGAGGTCAGCCATCGGGGCGACCTTGCCTGCAAATTTCAAGGTTACGGGTAATGTCCAGGTGGACAATTCCTGGGTTGCGGCCTTGCCTGTCGGCGATTTGCGACGTACGTCGTTTTGCCATCAGATCCGCTCGATAGGACTTCAATTAAAGCAACGAGTTACGCATTTCTACCACTTTGTTGACGATCGAGTCACGATATTTCGCGACTTTGGCGAAATCTCGTGACTAGTTCGCAACTCATTGATCTTTGAGAAGAATCTGTAACATGTCGCAAGTTGTTGATTTTCCATAAGATCCTTTCGTCAGATGCGAATTTTGTCGCACTTGGCACGGAATTCGCACTATATGGGACGAAGTGCGCACAAGTCGCAGAAAAGTAGCGAGCTGCGCACTCACTAATTTCGCTTACAAGGATCTTTCCATGGGCAATGGCAACAACGATCTGAACCTGGTGCTGGTGGCAGACCGTCCAGAACTCTCTCAACTGCTCAGCGAGCAGCTTCAACAAGCTGGGGTAAGCGGTGTCATTCGTCGCATGCCGTTTGGTGGCGAGGCCATTGCCTGTGCAAAGCGCAGTGGCAACTATCGGTGGCGACCGGCGCCGGATCTCGTCATCTTTGATTACAGCCGCGTCGATGAATACGCAACGGACATTCTTCGCCAACTGGCGTTCGGTGATGACAAGGCAAAAGTGCCTGTCGTCATTATCACTACCCCTGTCTCACAGGCAGAGCTTGATGACGGCAAGGTCGACGGTGGTGATGCCGTGATGTTTTCGCCTACAGAGATGGACAACTTCGTCGCAAAGATGCGCAACGGCAATCGCGGACAATTCTTCAAGGCACTGAAGACACTTTACCAATACGGCCCTATACTAGTGCGCACGCCCGGCCGCTTACTCGAACAGGACAGCCGGGAGTTCGCAATGTCAGCCTAGGAGCCCTGTATGTCCGCCGAAGAGCAGTCGCGATTTCTGCAACAGCTTGCCGAAGACCTGAACTCAAAAAATATCCAGTTACCGTCTTTTCCCGACGTCGTTATCAATATACGTACTGCCCTCGAAGATCCCTCCTGTACATCGGAGCGACTGGGTGCTGTTGTGCGCACTGACCCTGTGCTGGTCGCTCGCCTGCTGATGTCCGCCAACTCGTCGTTTCACAATCGCGCGGGTATTGAAATTGTGGACCTTAATCTGGCGATCAGCCGTCTCGGCTTCGAAGTTGTTCGTAACACAGCCATTACGCTCGCTGTCGAGCAGATATTTGTCGCATCCGAACACAAAACTGTGCAGGCCCTCATCAAACAACTTTGGAGCGGCAGCCTGTCGCTGGCATCGATGAGCTTCGTCATTGCGGCACGCGGCGCAATCAATCTCAATCCCGACAACGCGTTCCTCTGCGGCCTGCTGCACGATATCGGCAAGCTCTACATTCTGACCAAGGCTCGCGATTTCCCGAATCTGCTCGGCGACGAGGAATCCCTGAAAACGGTGCAAGACCAATGGTCTGCGTCGGTTGGCAAGTCCATCATCGAGGCCTGGGGATTTCCGGACGACATCGCGGATTCTGCCGAGATCAACGAAAACCTGAATTCCGGCAGCGCGAGTCTCGTTGACGTCGTCTACCTGGCGAAACAATTGATCAAATTCGAAGACGAGGCGATCAACCAGTCGGGATTCGAAGCACCGGCCGCAAAATTAAACATCAGCGCCGACTCGCTCCCTGGGCTACGCGAAGCGTACACACTGCACGCCGCATCGATGCGTCAGTCCGCTGGCAGTTAGCCAATACCCCGGCCAAAAAAAACGCCCTGCGAGCGCAGGGCGTAATTGACTCATGAAGAATGTTGGCCCGACACCGACGGACCCGTGTATTTGCTATTGACGGAACGCCATGTCGTAGCGCGAATCAATGTTGTAGGTGGTCTGCGAGTTATGCGCCTGGATACTGCCGCGCGACGGAACGCCATCGTCACCGCGAGATTCAAGGATCTGCGCAATGTCGCCCGGAATTTCGCCGAACACAACGTTGTGGCCACTAAGGTTGTAGACGTTGAGGTCTACGCCTACGAGCCCACCGAATGAATTGCTAGGCTGCTGGTAACTTGCGTTGGTGTTGTCGACCGGGCCCGCTATGAGACCGGCACCACGCAGATGCTTCCATATCTTGCGTGACTCGTTGCCATTGTTTGTGCTGTTCCAGCCACCGGAAATGTTGCCATTACCGTTGCCGTTGTCCGAGTTGCGCCAGGTTCCGGCGAAACGCGTTGACGCCGCGGGATCGTCGCCCGGTAACACACCGTATCGATCCTGGTAGGCATAAATAGCCGCCGACACGCCTGCAAAATCATTCTCGATGCGTTTGATCTTGGCGTTGGTAATCATTTCACGACCCTTGAGGACACCACCGAGCAGCAGTCCGATGATCACGAGGACGATTGCGATTTCGACAAGCGTAAAACCCGCCTGACGAGACTTATTTAACGATTGCATTTTCACGATGTAGCCCCACTAAAGATAGTTGAAACGAGCCTATAACTCCCTGACTCATAACGTATTTCAGTCATCCTGATGAAGTTATCGACCGACTGGGTGGAAACTTTAGGACGCAGTCGACAATTCACGGCAACTGACCCGATTGCACGAGCCGCGCGTACAGCGAATTCTCCGGAATCCATATCACGAGGTCGTCGAACTCGCTGCCAGCGAGATCGCTGCGACCAGCCCGTACGAAGACATCGTCAGATGCCACCCGGTAATTTGTGGCGGACGGTCCGCCGCCCAGCGTGGCGCCGGTATTTTCGACCTGGTCAGCCGACGAAAACGATGCCCAGTCCTTGCCGATCGAATACATGACGGCAGGCGCTCGGTCGGCCAACGTGACGTTCGCCGATCCACAGGCCGTGGGGGTCGATCCTGCCGCCGTGCTGCACACGACGAGCTCGGGAGACAGCACCGGCATCGTGACCGACCGCATTTCACCCGGCGTCACGAAGTCCCAACTACCGTTGCCGTCCGCATCACTCGTCGTCACGCTGTAGCGCAACGGCGATCCCCACGGGTCCAGCAACAGGTTGTCGTCATTGCGGTTGCCGTTGAGATCAAGCGTGGTCGCCGGAACAAAACCATGCTGGGCGACACAACCACCCGCCGCCGTTGCCGCTGTACCATTGCTGGCCGGCGTCGCCGGACACGGCAAGTGGCCATTGACGAGTGCGTAGCCTTCAATCGCGAGGCGGGCCGTCTCAAGTTGCTCATGGCCGTCGCGCACGCGCGCGTTCTCACGCTGCACCGCGAGCGGCATCATCAGGCCGCCGATAAGTAGTCCCATGACGAGCACAACGATCGCCAGTTCGACCATCGTAAAACCCTGCTGATTGCGGTAATTCATTGCTAGCACTCCGTCACGACAAGGTTTTCGTCAATACAGAACAGGAGATCGTTAAAAATTGGCGACGCCGGCCCGGAAGTGAAGTCTGTCGACACGCCGGGCACGGCGGTCGCATTGCCCGCTTCGAGATAGTTGGCCGGGTCGAGTTTGGTGTCGGGGTCGGTCGGCGGTGCATCACGGCGCTGTGCACCCAGACGCGCATTGCCGAAAATCAGTACGGCAGCGTACTGCCCGGCCCCGTTCACCGTCAGGCAGGCACTGCAGTTGCTGGGCGCCGATGCATCCGGAGCAAAGGAAGGTCCGACTGCGTAAAAGAAGTGGTCCTTCCAGCTATTCCAGCGCGCAGCCATCTCGGCCGTCCAGGCTGGCACCGCGGCAACGTTACAGTCGCTGAGGACCCGCGCGATGGTATTCCCGGTGGAAACATTGCTGTCGTCCGCCCGATCGGCCAGCCGCCCGGAGATCATGCCATTGCTGACGTCGTCGTAGTCTGTTGCCTCGCGATAGTCGGCAAGCGCAACTGTTGCCGGCCAGGGCATTCGCCGATCGTTGGGGCCGCCCGGATTGTTGGCGGCGTAGTTCGCAACACATGCCGCGGCCGCCAGGCCCAGGTCACGCATGTCAGTGTCGTAGTCCGTACGGCTGACGAGGCGTTCGGCAACGTCGGCACGCGACAGCGTTGCGACGCGATCATTGTGGGCGGGATCCCGCGATGCAGTGACTGAAAACAGTTCAATCACGTCCGCGGCGCCGGACAGCGTCGCGTTGAATATTCCGTTGACCGTATCGTCGTCGAGATAGTCATCAACGGCTGCCGCGGGTGCGCACTCGCGACCTTGTACGGCTGCCGGCCGCACCTGTCCTTGCACGGGCTGCATCGCCGCAAAAACCATCGCTACCGGGCGCTCGTCTGGCCGCAGACCGGCGAGCACATTACCGGTTTCCACACTGAATAATTGCAGACTACCGTTCGTATCTGCGTTGATCATGGCGGCAGTTGCAGGACCTGCATCTTTCCAGCTGCCGGATACGGCGTACCACAGACAGGCGGCACCTGTGTCTTTTAGCGCTGGCACACCCAGTGTTTTCCAGGGAAGCCGGCCGATGACCGTAACGCCTGCAGCGCCGCACGCGGTGTCGTGTGCCTCACCGTCATCAAAGCCACCGCTGTTATCAATGTCCGGGCACGGTAACGCGGCTGCGAGCCCGTCGCCGGCGTCAACACGCAACGTCGCGTAGTCGAGCAGTGCTTCTCGCGCAACTTCAAGTTTTGCGCGGGTATCCGTTTGTTGCCGGATTGCGTGGCGATCGCGGCTGGCGCCACTGACGAGAATTGTCGCGGTCGCAACTATGATCACGAGCATAAACAGCAGCAGCGCAGCGCCTCGCTGCTTTGCAGCATCAACGCGCCTCGTCATCTGCGGTACCTGCATCAGCGCTGGGTTTGCGCGTTACAGTAATGTCGTCCGGGAACGCGACGACGGGTTTTGTTGCGACCTCGACGAAATCGCCGTTGCGATACACGCGAGCTTTTCCGGACGAGCTCACGATATAGCCGGCGGCATCGGATGTCCTCGGCTTGCTGCTCACGGGCCCGGCGCTGTTGCTGCCGACTCTGACTGTGCCACGCTTGCCGCGAATCCGGTCGAGATACGCGCGTTGCGATGTTGAAAAGAACACGCGTCCGATAGAAACATCGGACAGTGACTCGTAGATCGGCGCTTCATCGGCAACCACGGGCAGCGCCGCGAACAAGGCAAGCGTTGCACACAACACCCAGACAATATTCCTCATCACACTGCCTCCCGCGAAACATCCGACGTTATTACGCTGTAAATTTGTGCGGCGCACGTCGGATGTTTCGCCTTACCGCCTGCATCGCGACGCTCACCCTCGAACACCAGCTGGCAGCTATCGACTTTGATAAAACCGGGCGCCTCGACCTGCAGTGCGTCGAAAAAGCGCAGCAGGTCGTACTCATGCACGAGTCCCATTTCAAGCTGCACCTTGCTGACGCGAATCTGGATGTCGTCACCGCCCAATACCGACGTCATCGGCGGCACGACCTCGAGCTGTGGCTCGATTGAATAGCTGAGGCGCGGCAACGCCACACTTTCTGTCGCGGAGCGTAAGGTTTCGACCCAGTCAAGGCGGCTCTCGCGCCCGACGAAACCAAGGTCGCTGAAGTGTTGATAGCGTCGGTGATACGCATCGACCAGCCGGCGCTGGTTCAGGAGCGAGTCGTAGTCCTGGTGCATCGCCGCACGGTTAGCAGTGAGTTCGTTGTACAGGCGTTCCTGGCTGGCATTCACCCACATCGCGATAGCCAGCAAAACC
>JBCAZN010000057.1:0-9702 GCA_038533035.1 Pseudomonadota bacterium | reverse complement strand
GCCGACCCAGTGACTGATGTGACCTTTGCCGCCCTGTACATGCGAGCCATTGTGCGAGGTCATGCGGCCATCGTGGACTTCGTCGCCCGGCGGCCCCCAGTACAGCGTGAACAGGGAATTGTCGCCCGGGAATATGCCTTCCTTCATCACCCACGGCTTGCCGTAGGGATCGGTGCCGCCTTCTTCAATGCTGCCGTCGACCCGATGAATACGAGGCTTGATGCGCGGGCTCAGTTCGACCGCGTTGTAACCGTCCAGTGAAAACATTTTCTGTCCATTTTGGTGATTTTTTTCAGGTTACGTTGTGGACAATTCAACGCCAAATGGCACACGGCAGAGTTCACCCATTTGCCGCTAGCGTCATTTCTCCGCAGAGCGCATGCGCTCAAGAGCCGTAAACGCAAAGTCTTCTTTGCCAAGCGCGCCGGCCTTAAGCACCAACGAAACGGGATCTTCTCCGCCCTGGTGACAATAACCACCGCCAAGTTCATCGAAGGAAGAGACTTCAACTTTGCGAACGCCCAGAGAGTTGATCACCTGTCCCGAAGTCTCACCGCCTGCGACAACGAATTTACGCACGCCCAGATCGTGCAGACCGACTGCGACCTCACCAAAAATGCGATCAGCCAGTTCGGCGGCACCGGAACGACCGAGTGCTCCCTGGGTACGTTTCAGTTCTTCGACAGTGGCTGACGATGCGACCGCAATCGGACCCGCATCGACATGATTTTCAGCCCACGCGAGAACCTTGCCGGCATAGCCCCCGTCGTCCGCCGCTTCCAGCAGATCGATTCGAAATACCGGGTGGCGTTCCTCGAAATAGTCGACCTGATTTAGCGTCGCGCCGGCGCAGCTGCCCGCGATGAAAGCCTCTTTCCCGGGGCTCGGCGGCAACAGCGTTTTCGGTTGCCTGTTTGACTGGCTCGCGTCGGTGCCGAGCCAGCCGCGCGCGAGGAAAACCGGCAGAGCGTCCGCCCCGGTCGTCAAGGGCCAGTCCAAAGCAACGTCTACGATGCGAATCAGATCGTCATCATCCGCTGCGTCGGCGATGTACAGTTCGGGAGCGTCATCGGCCGACAGGAACTCGTTCACGGCGTCTTTGCCGCGTCGCAACAACGCATGAGAGATAAGGCCCACCTTGCGCGTCGACTGTGCCTGTAAAACTTCGACGAGGTTCGAATTCGTCATCGGTGTCACCGGGTCGTGCTTTTTGAACGACTCTCCCAACAATGTGTTGCCGAGAAACATCCGGCCTTGAAAAATTGTGACGGTGTACTCCGGAAACGCTGGGCAAAACAACGCGTGCTCGGCACCACAGGCCTCCATCATGGCTTCACCGACCGGACCAATATTGCCCTTCTCCGTCGAATCGAATGTTGCGCAGTATTTGTAATAGAAGCGTTTGCAGCCAATGTCCTGCAATGCCCGGACGGCCTGACGTGCCTCTGCGGCCGCGTCCTTTGCGTCGATCAATCGAATCTTGCGGGCAACGACAACCGCCGTCGCTTTCGGCGAAAGATCGGCGAGGCCCTCGACAGAACTCACGAGCGGGCATTCAACGCCTTCTCGCTCGAGCAGGCTGGAAACCATCATGCCGCCAGTCAGATCGTCTGCGAGAATCCCAAGTTCAATCATTCGTCGTCCGCTTAAATGAATTTTGTATAGGCGACTTTCTTGGCGCGACCGAAAAACTCATCCCACTGTTCGTCGGTCAACAGATCCGGTTCGCCCAACTGCCTCGCCAGGATGTAGTGCTTGCAGAGAATTTCTAACAGCTCGGCATGGAAGATCGCGCCCTTGAAGTTACTGCCCCTGCAGATCATGCCGTGATTGCCAAGCAGTGTTGCAACGCGATCATTCAGTGCCCGTCCTGCATTGTTGGCCAGATCCTCGGTGCCGAATGTGGCATACGGGACACACGGAATATCCGAGCCACCGAGTATCCCGACCATGTAATGAAACCCGGGTAGCGGCAAATTGTTGCAGGCCATCGCCACGCAGTGGTCGGAATGGGTGTGCACGACCGCGCCGGCCTTTTCGTTGTGCTGGTAGATACCGAGATGCATGCGCCATTCGGAGGATGGTTTGATATCACCTTCATAACTGGTGTCATCCAGGACTTTGACGACGCGGTCCGCTGTCAGGTTCTCGGCCGATGCGCCTGAGCACGAAATCAGCATACCGCCGTCGACGCGGCAGCTGATATTGCCAGTCGACAAGTCCATGAGTCCCTTCTCGGCCAGTTCGCGATACGCGCTCACGAGTTCTTCACGTAACTCTTGTTCGGTCTTACTCATGCTGCAAATCCTTGAGTTGCTTACTGCCATGCTAACGATCGGGCCCGGATAGCGACAGAAAAGCACGTTTCCGGTATACAGAAAAGTATACCAACCTGATAACCCCCCAATTGAAATGAGATACAGACCCTTAGGCAGTTCAGGAATCGAAGCCTCGGTCATAGGCCTTGGCACCTATGTCGCCGGCAATGGCGAGAACGACAACGAGTACGTCAAAGCCATTCATGCGGCACTCGATCGTGGCGTCACTCTCATCGATACCGCGCCCTCTTACGGTTGGGGTCACAGCGAAGAAGTCGTTGGTAAAGCGATCCAGGGGCGCCGAGACGACGTGGTCATCGCTACCAAGTGTGGCGTCTGGTGGCACGACGAGCGCGGCTCACCCATGGGCGAGAAAGACGGCAAGAACATTCGCGTCAGCCTGCGGCCCGACACGATTCGCATCGAAGTAGAAGACAGCCTGCGTCGCCTCGGCGTCGACACGATTGACCTGCTGCAATGCCACAAGCCCGCCGTCGAACCCGAACTGACGCCGATTGCAGAAACCATGGGCTGCCTGATGGACCTCAAGGCCGAAGGTAAGATTCGTGCAATCGGGGTTTCGAATGTATCCGTCGAGCAACTCGACGAGTATCGCGACGCCGGTGATTTGTCGAGCAACCAGTTTCGCTACAGCATGCTGTTTCGAGCACCCGATGACGACATGCTGCCGCATTGCGCCAGGCACAACATTGCGACGATCACTTACATGTCGCTCGAACAGGGATTACTGACCGGAAAAGTGGGGCCCGACCGGGTT
Organism: Pseudomonadota bacterium; assembly: GCA_038533035.1. Taxonomy (GTDB): domain Bacteria; phylum Pseudomonadota; class Gammaproteobacteria; order Steroidobacterales; family Woeseiaceae; genus UBA1847. The sequence continues at coordinate 6,606 of JBCAZN010000057.1, read as the reverse complement.
TTCAGCGAAGACGACTTTCGCAACACGGCCGAACAATGGCTGCCGTGGTTCAAGCTCGAGAACCGTCAGCGGCTGATTGATCTGTTTGCAGGCTGGTCAGACCTCACGCAGAAACATGACTGTACAGTGGCACAACTTGTCACCGCCTGGACCGCCGAACAACCTGGCGCAACCCACGTGTTGTGTGGACTAAGAACCATCGAGCAGGGCATCCAAAACGCCGGCGCAGGCTCGGTATTGCTCGACGCCGATGAAGTCCAGCGCATGAGCGGCGATTTGGTCGCGCTCGGCGGCGACCCTGAATAGCGATCCTGAATAATGGGGTAAATCATCGCATTCGCTCCGAGCGAAAAACTCCGGTCTGCTACGATAATTCATTAAGTACCGATCAATTGGAGTTCTGATGAAATACCTTCCACTTCTTGCCAAAGAAGATGTTGAAGATCCTGCATTAAAAGAAAAGTGGTTTGGTTATCCGTTCGACCTGGCCCTATTCCATGTCATGGCGCATAACCCTGCAGAATTTGTTTCCTACACGACCTTCAATCGCACCGTTTGGACCGAGCACGAAGGCGGCATGCCGTTGTTGCTGAAAGAAATCGCCGTGGTACAGGTCGCAGTGATTTCAGATTCCTCTTACGAATGGGGCAACCACGGCGCCCAGATGATCAGACGCGGTGGTTCCCAGGAGCAGGTCGATGCCCTTATCGCCGGAGACGTCGAGTCGGACCTGTTCGACAAGACGGAGAAGCTGGTGCTGAAATTCACGACCGAGGTCACCGTAGACGCGATGGCGACCGAAGAAACGTTAACTGCTATGGCCGAGATATTCACGCCCAAGCAAATTGGCGAGCTCACCTATGCCATTGGTTGCTACATGCTGAATTCGCGATTTGCCAATCTCGGTGGCTGCGTTATTGGTGACGACAAGAAGTGGAATTAGTGTGACCACCCTTGCAACCCGACTTGGAAAAGTCCGCGGCCTGGACGATGGTCGTGTGAAGACGTTTCTCGGAGTTCCTTACGCTGAGCCGCCCGTTGGCGAACGCCGTTTTAAACCGCCAGTCATGGTCTCGGCCTGGGACGGCACCAGAGATGCAACGCGATTCCCGAATCGCGCCATGCAGTCCGAAGGCGGCGTCTCGCTGCAGTTTAAGAAACCGGTCGCGGGCGAGCTTAGCGAAGACTGCCTGTATCTGAACATCGATACACCATCAAAAACCGACGAGCCGCGCCCGGTGCTGTTCTGGATTCACGGCGGCGCATTTGTCACCGGTTCCGCGAATGAATACGACGGAAGCGTGCTTGCTGCTCAGGGCGATGTTGTGGTCGTCACCGTCAATTTTCGCCTCGGCGCGTTCGGTTTCATGGATGTGTCCGAGCTCGGCGCAGACTACAAAGACTCGATCGCCAACGGCGTCCTCGACCTGATTCTCTCGCTGCAGTGGGTACAGGAAAACATTGCCGATTACGGCGGCGACCCTGACAACGTCACGATATTCGGCGAATCGTCGGGCGGTTCGCTGGTAATGGGCCTGCTCGGTGCTCCCTCAGCCGATCGCTACTACCACAAGGCGATCGCGCACAGCGCCACCTGTGCGCACCGTAAACCCGGCGATCGCAGCGAAAGTACTGCCAAGCGCATGGGCGTCAGTACAGACGACTATTTGCAGATGCTCCTCGAGATGCCGGCACAGGACATCATCGATCTCGACCTTGCATTCGGGCTAACCGTAGATGGCAACGTCATTACCCGATCCAGTTTCGATGCCATCAAAGACCGCGGCGCGAATGGCGTGCCCCTGATTACCGGCACCAACCAGCGCGAGGGGACGCTCTATACCCAGGGCGACGATGCGGAACAGGACCACTACGCAAACTTCAACACGGGACTGGCCACTGAAATGTTGCTGGGCGGTGATCCGGAAAATTACCTCGCAGCGCTCAGAGACGCTTACCCCGATGCATCGCCCGGCAAATTTCACGAGTTGATCTGGACGGACATGTTCCGCCGCATCTGCAGCCGCGCCGCCGAGGCCGTATCGAGTTCGGGTCCGGGTGCGTGGTTGTACCGCTTCGACCTGCCGGCTAATCGGCCCGGCGCCGAGCGCCTCGGCGCGACGCACGCCAGCGAACTGGCGTTTACTTTCAATACATTCGCAAAGCCCGACACTCACGCGAGCCTGTCATTTCACGACCGCAATGACCCCGTCGTGCAAACGCTTGCCAAAACCTGGTCCGATGCCGTCATCCGTTTTGCGAAAACCGGCAATCCCAATGGCGGCGACCTTCCCGACTGGCCGACTTACGCATCTGACTCACGCAACTGCCTGATACTCGACGGCGACGTTCGCATCGAGCCCGATCCGGACCGCCTGCATCGCAGCTTGTGGGAAAAGTAAGCCGATGACGCGCCTTGCTGCTGTATCCGAGGTCACCCGTCATTACATCGAAGACGAAAAAGTGCCCGGTGCCGTGGTCGCCGTCTCACAGCATGGCAAGCTAATTCACTTCGACGCCCAGGGCGTTATGAATCCGCACGACGGTGCGGCAATGCGTGACGACGCGATATTCCGCATGGCGTCGTCGACGAAGCCGGTCCTCGGTGTCGCGGCGATGCTGATGATCGAGGATGGCCTGTTCGACCCTCACGATCCCGTCAGTCAGTACATTCCCGAGTTCGAAAACATACAGGTCGCCGTGTTGGATGACCCTGTCGACGAAGACATCAGCCCGGAATATGTTCTGGAAGAGCCGCCACCTCACCGGCTGGTTGATCCGCATCGACCGGTCACGATTCATGACCTGTTGACGCATACCTCGGGGCTCGGTACCTACGGCCTCGGTATGGCCGTGGCCGACTGGCCGTGGCAGGACGGCGAAACGCTGGCAACGTGGATTCCGAAGGTCGCCAGCGGTCCGCTGGACTACCAGCCCGGTACGCGCTGGGCTTACAGTCCGTTTTTGGGACTCGATGTTGTTGCGCGGATTATCGAAGTCGTATCCGGTGAAGCATTCAACGAACTGGTGCAACGACGCATCTTCGATCCGCTCGACATGAAAGATACGCATTGGAACCTGCCCGAGCAGAAAAAAGATCGGCTTGTCGTGCTACCCAAAGACGAAGGCGAGTTCCGCGGCAAGAAAGTTGGCTTTCGCATGCCGGCCGGCTATTACTCCGGATCGATTGGTTTATACAGCACGGCGCGCGACTACCTGCGGTTCGAAGAAATGCTGTTGAACCGGGGCGCGTTGTCAGGAACGCGGGTTCTTGACGAGCGTTCGGTCGAGCGCATGTCCGGAAATCGCCTCGACATCCCCTACCGCGGCAAGAAGGACCAGGATGGACTTGGCTATGGTTACACGGTGTACGTAACAATCGATCCGCAACAGGCAAACAGTCCACGCACGCCCGGCGCCTTCGGCTGGGGCGGCGCGTTTGGCACCATGACATGGAATGAGCCGTCGGCAGGGTTGGCCGTCGTCATCATGGTGCAGAAGCTGACAGAGGACATACATGATGAAATTACCCGAGCGATTCACGCAGAACTCTAGGTTATCGGGGCTGCTACTGGCTGCAGCGTTACTGCTAAACGCGTGCACCGCCGCTGACGCGGAGAAACCCAACATTGTCTTTATCTTTGCCGATGATCTTGGCTATAACCATCTCTCCGTATACGGTGCGCCAAAGATCAAGACGCCGGTCCTCGATCAGTTGGCTGCAGACGGCATGCGTTTCACCGATTTTTACGCTGGCGCCTCGGTCTGTACGCCCTCCCGGTATGCCCTGCTGACGGGACGATATCCGCACCGGGCTAAAGATCGCGCCATGCTGCGCTGGATCGAGCCACCGCATGAAACCGGAGGCATGTCAGACACGGAAATAACCATGGCCGAAAAGCTGCAAGAGCTGGGTTATGCAACCGCGGTAACCGGCAAATGGCATCTGGGCGATTCGGAGAAATACTTCCCTGCAAAGCATGGTTTTGACTACTGGTGGGGGCTTGCGAATAACCCGTACCACCAGGTGTACGACAAGGGCGTACCGATGTACGAAAACAATACCATCGCCATACAGCCCGTTGACCTTGCGACACTGACAAAGAGCTATACCGAAAAAGCGATCGGGTTCATCGAGCAAAGTGTCGCGGCGGAGAAACCATTTTTTCTGTATTTGCCACATACCTATCCCCATGGACCGCTACATTGCTCACCTGAATTTTGCGGTACCTCCGCCGGTGGCTTGATCGGCGATGTAATTGAAGAAATCGACTGGAGCACCGGGCAGATTCTGCAGAAACTCGAAGAACTGGGGATCGAATCAAACACGCTCGTTATTTTTACCAGCGACAACGGGCCGTCCCCCAAGCTGGTGGACGAGAATAAATCCGCCTATCCCCTGCGAAATGCAAAAGCCTCGGTGTACGAGGGCGGAATACGCGTACCCACTATCGCCAGGTGGCCGGGAAAGATTAAAGAACAAAGCGTTGAACGGAAGCCCGCCGTTATGTTGGACTGGTTCCCGACCTTTATGGCGATAGCAGGCGGTGAGATGCCGACTGACCGACCGCATGACGGCAGAGATATTTCTTCAGTCTTGTTCGGGACGGGCGCGCGATCGGACGCTGAGTTTTACGCCAATTTCATCGACCCCTGGACAGACACCGTGATAGATCAGGTGTATGAAATCATGGAGCACCGGTCCGGCAAATGGAAATATGTGGCACTAAACGACGGTGAACTGTACGACCTTGAAGCCGACATCTCCGAAACCACCAACATTAAAGAGGCGCACCCCGAGATCTACAACCGTCTGAAGCGGGAGTACGACTATTTTACCCAGAGCATTGCCAATGCCCCGGCTCCGGGTGACATCGATGGCGACGGGATTCCAGACGAATGGGAAGTCGCCAACGGTCTGGACCCCACCTACACCATCGATGCTTATCTTGATCCGGACGGCAACGGCAAAACCGCCTACGAAGAATTTTCCGGCAACGCGACGCCAACGTGGGTAACCGCCAGTACGCCGTTAGCGCCTGTTTCACCCGGATATTTTGAGCGGCGTCGAGAGCTTAAGCTGGAAGCGACGTCCAGCTGCTCGGTCAAGGATTGTCCTCATAAGAGCTGCTTCAACAAAGCCTGCTATCAACGCATCATGGACAAGCTGCGCGATTTTAAGCCCTAGCCCGAGCGTTAATTTGCCTTGAAGCTTACTTCTGAACTTTCAGCGAATCCGTACCGTATCGCTTTGACCCGGACTGTGCTTTCGACAGGTAAAGTTAGCTCGCCGTTGTAAAGCAACCAATTTGCTCCCTCGCTTACGGCGTCAGTTGTATAACCGATGGATGCGCCTTCCGTCTCGCTGGTGATGAGTACGGACATCAGCCCATCGTCTCGGGCAACGGTGCGCACCTTTGGCGGCGCGGTGATGGGCTGCTCCAGTCCTGGCCACATCGCCTCAATCATTTCTATTTCTGAAACCGCAGACCAATCCGGTGCAGCCGCTATCCAGTCTTGTAACTCGTTTCGAAGACGCTCAAGAACTTCAGCATGTGCCGGGTCTCCAGCAAGATTTTCAACCTCGTCAGGATCTGCGATCGTGTCGTAGAGTTGATGCTCCGGTAATGGATGAAACAGCGCCTCGGCAGCAGGCGGCAGTTCCTGCGATTCGTGCAAGCGCCAAAGTTCCGCCATGGTTGGCATGCTGTCGCGAAACATAAACGGCTCGAAGTATGGGTCTTGCAGGCGAAAATTGCGGATGTACTTGTATCGAAAGTCCCGTACCGCCTTGCGTCGATTCGGTACAGAATCCATCCTGTCTTGCGCGGCGTAAATGAATTCTCGGGGCGCATCTCTGTCTTCGCCGATGAAATCGCGCCCTTGAATCCAGTCCGGAGCGTCAATGCCCGCCCAGGATAAAATCGTCGGTGCAAAGTCGACGAAACTGATCAGCTCACTCTCCACCTCACCGGCACGACGGCCGTCCGGGAATCGGATGATGAGAGGCACTTTGATTCCGGAGTCGTATATTGATCGCTTCATACGTGGCAAGCCATCACCGTGGTCTGTTGTAATGATGACTATCGTCGATTCCAACAGGCCATCTTCCTCGAGCTGCGACATGATCTCTGCAACCGCGGTTTCCTGAAACGCAATATTGTCGTAATGGCGGGCGAGGTCGGCACGAACGATTGGCGTGTCGGGATAATAGGGTGGAACAACAACATCCTCCGGATTCGTTACGTGTTTCTTGGTCGCGAAAGCGCGCTTATTTCGCCCGGCGAATGCTTGCTCCAGCTCGGTTCCTCCCGGCCGCTCCTCGGGCCAAAGGTAGGCCTCGTGCGTTTTCAGCAGACTGAACATCGAGAAGAATGGAGTGTCCGGCTCGGGGCGAAGCCGCCAGTGCCCATCCGGGCCGGACGAGTCCCAAATGGTAAACGGTGTGCCGAACTGGTAGTCCGTCTTGCCATTGTTCGTCGTAAAGTACCCAGCCCGACGCAGGAGTTCGGGGAATGCCTTGATTTCAGCAGGGGGAACGGCTTCGTACTCAATAGGACCCCCACCCTTGAAACTCGATTTCCCATTGGTGCGCATGTGTTGCGT
>JBCAZN010000056.1:0-9834 GCA_038533035.1 Pseudomonadota bacterium | reverse complement strand
ATTTGAAAATGGTGAGCAAGTTGTCGACGTCAGCGTCGACAGCTGCGCCTGACTTTCAAATTCATAGACGGTGTGTACCACGCCGCCCTTTCCGACGAAAGCTCTCGCGACCGGCGAGTCACATACCGTGGCGCGTGTAATTCTCTGCCAGTAAGTCCGCGCCGAATTCGCCTCCGTTGAGTTACTTAGTACACCGCGAAGCGAGTCCGTTGAACTGAGAACGACCGTGTTGTGGATTTCCTTACCGCGCGCCCGCGACGACTCCCAAATTGCGTTTTCGCTAATTTGCAGCGGCAAATCCCGACGCACATATTCCGAGTATTGCTTGGCAATGGCGCGGACCTGCTCTTCCTTATCGAAATACAGTGTGTCCGCTGCTGCAGCTGCGCCAATTGCGCAAGTTGCTGTTATCAATATCGCTTTTCCAATAATATTTTTCATGTCAGATTCCTCGCCCAGGACAAAATGTATATACACCGTATATCATTTGTACTCACTTTGTAAAGCGAATAGATACCTTTTTTACATACGTTAATAACAGGTTACGAAGTAGACCTCATGTGATAAATGTATATACAATGTTATAGCTGATGTATATACAATGCGCGGTCCGTCGAGAGGATCAAAACCTGTGGTACCCAAAGAGAAAAAAAAGAAAAACGCACAGCTCGTGCTGCGCCTCAACAAAGAGACTCGCGACCGCTTTGTTGATGCCTGCCAGGATCTTGATACGACAGCGGCTCGCGAAGTGCGCGGCTTTATCAAGCGGTTCCTCAAAAGCTATGACGCCGGCGAGTATGACGTCTAGTCGAGTCGCTCACTGATGAGTACCGGCGCCGCGGCGCAGCAACCCGCCGCTCTTTCGATCAAGCGCATTCTCTATCCGCTGCTCGCCCATTCGAAGGCGAAGCAGACGCTCAAGTGGATCGTTTACTCGGCGCTCGTCGTCAATACCGGTTTCTACTTCCAGGACGACTACCAGTCCATGGTCGGCGCATTGCCGGACAATGCAACGTTGCTCGACTATGTTTTCCAGTTTGCAACGACGCTCGACATGATCGCCTGGCTAGGCCTCGTGTTCCTGTTCGAGCTTGAAACCTATGCGATCGAGGATCACGACTGGAACGACTGGGTTGGCCGACTCATTCACGGCGCGCGCGTCGTTTGCTACATCATGATCGTGAACTCGGCGGTGGGATACACCGTTGAAGCGCTGGAAACCTTTGATCGGCACGAAATCAACGGCGTCACGAGCATGTGTGACATGGCGGACCAGGGGGACTACGCGCAGATTTCGGCGAACGAGTATCCGGAAATAACCAGCGAGAACTGCGCGGAAATTTCTGCCGGGTCGCCCTACTACACGCTGGCGAACGAAGAGGCCGTCGTGGCGGCTGATGTCGTGCCTCACCTGCAGTTCATGGGCATCCTCGACATCGTCAATGCCTACGTGTGGATCATCGTCGTGCTATTGATTGAACTCGAGGTATTCCTGCAGTCGAACGACCGCTTCAGCAGCAAAACGCTGACCGTCGCGCGGCAAGCGAAGTCGCTGCTCTACCTGATCCTTATTGGAAATTGTGTCATCTGGCTCCTAAACGACTATTATCTCTATGCGTGGGATTCATTCCTGTGGATATTCGGCTTCTGGGCAATCGAGTTAAACCTCGCTGAGTGGGAGAAGGATCGTCTCGAAGAATTGCATTCCGACCCCAACTCAAGTCCGGCCTGAGGCCCGGCAAGACATCACTATCGACAGGAGCAGCACATGAGCCAGGCAAAGTCCGGCGATACCGTCAAAATTCATTACACAGGCACCCTCGACGACGGTGCCGAATTCGATTCGTCAGCGGGCCGTGATCCGCTCGAGTTTCAGCTGGGCAGTGGCCAGGTTATTCCGGGCTTTGATAAAGCCGTTGACGGCATGGCGGTTGGCGAAAGCAAGAGCGTTCGTATCGAAGCCGAGGATGCGTACGGCGAGCGCCACGACCAGCTCATTGGTGAGGTGCCAAAGACCGCGTTACCCGAAGAACTGACGCCGGAAGTCGGTATGGCACTGCAAAGCCAGAGCGAGGACGGCCAGGTCATGCACGTCACGGTTGTCGACGTCACCGACGAAAATATTACCGTTGACGGCAATCACCCGCTGGCAGGCCAGGCCCTCAGTTTTGAAATCGAGCTGGTCGAAATCGCAGACAGTTAATCGCTAGTCTGCACCAATCGTGATCACGATCTTGCCGCGCGCCCGACGCGTTGCGGAAAGATCGAGTGCGTTCGCAATTTCCGCAAGCGGATAACGCTCGCTGATACTCGACGTAAGCTGGCCTGACTCCATCAGGTCGGCGAGTACCTGCAGATCGTCCTGGTTTACCACCGCCAGCATCGCGCCGATTTCCTGGTCGACGAACCAGTTCGTGATCATCGCAGCAATCGGCCGTTTCAGCGGTGCAATCCAGTTGCCCTTGTCGCCGCCGACGATGACCAGCCGGCCGTCGGGTTTCATGACGGACCGGTTGGCCGACAACGATTCGTTGCTGACCATGTCAAGAATGACGTCATATTGCTCGCCGCTGTCCGTGTAGCTTTCTTTCTTGTAGTCGTACACGTGGTCGGCGCCGAGAGATTTGACCAGTTCGACGTTGCGTGTGCTGCAAACGCCGTGGACTTCAGCTCCCATTGATTTGGCGATCTGCACTGCATAGGTGCCGACACCGCCCGATGCACCGTTGATCAGCACTTTCTGGCCGGCCTCGACGCCGCCGTGGTCTCGCAATGACTGTAACGCGGTTACTGCGGCGATAGGCAAGGACGCGGCCTGTTCAAAACTGACGCTGTCCGGGATCTTTGCGATACCCCGATCCTCGGGCATAGCCAGGTACTCTGCGAACGCGCCGCCCCAACCGCCATAGACACGATCACCGGGTGAAAACTTCGTGACGTCGGAACCGACGGCTTCAACGATGCCCGCGAAATCAACACCCATACTTATGTCGTCGGGCTTGCCAGTGCCGGAACTAAGCCGCATCAAATACGGTGAGCCCGTCATGTAATGAACGTCGAGCGGGTTGACGCCCGCTGCACGCACCTTTACGAACACTTCGGCATCACCGGGTACCGGCTTCTCGATATCGACATATTGCAGCACGTCGGAAGAGCCGTAACAGGTGTAGACGACCGCCTTCATCGTGTCCGCACCGTCAGGAGCGGCTGGAACAGGTTCGCACTCCGAGTCGTAGCTTATAAAGACCGCCAGTACCGCGATACCAACGACAAGAATAGCCACGATGCTATTCAGAATTTTGTAGCGCAGTTTCAAGGCCGGTCTCCACCTGACTTTTGCGGCGGACAACCATAGCACGTCAGCGATTGCTCGATCATTGCCATTGGTTCTTTACTTTTATTTTCAACAACTTAAGTCAAACTTCGCGTAACACGCGTGTAGGCGCGGTAGCGATCCCGGCCGCCTCGGAATAGCGTAAAAAAAAGCTAAGCAAAAACGAGCGGAAACCGCGTTGGACCGTTACGACTCGATCATCATTGGCGCCGGCCATAACGGCCTCGTCTGCGCCGCCTACCTCGCTACCGCCGGACAGCGCGTCCTCGTGCTGGAAGCCGGCAAGTCGGCAGGCGGCCTCGCAGCGGACCGCGAATTCCATCCGGGATTCCACGCCTCTGTCGCACACTCAGTCGGTCACTTTTCGAGCACCGTCGCTGCTGACCTGAAGCTCGCAAGTCACGGCTACGCGGCCGACGCCACGATGCCGCTCGTCGGCCTGAACAAGAATGATGCGCCGGTCGTAGTTACCGATGGCAAACTTGAGGGTGCCGGCGACAAAGATGCTCGCGCCTACCTGGAATGCAACGCGCTGCTGCAACGCTGCGCGTCTGCACTTCGCCCGTTCTGGCAGAAGACAATGCCGCGAATCGGCGCGAAGGATCTCGGCAGCCTGGTGACATTTGGAAAGCTCGGCTGGAACCTGCGTCGACTGGGCAAAGACGACATGCACGAGTTCATGCGCATCGCCTCGTTGCCGGCTCGCGATCTCATGGATGAATACTTCGAGAACGAGCTCGTCAAATCGGTACTGAGTTGGGACGGGTTGATTGGTTCGCGGATGGCGCCGCGTTCTCCGAACAGTGCAATTCTCGCAATGCTGTATCGACTCAGTGAAGGATCGCTGCACGCGCATTCAATCCCGACAGGCGGCGCTGCAGGTCTCGCCACTGCACTACTTGGCGCGGCGGAAGCCGCTGGTGTCGAAGTACGCCTCGGCACGGCAGTCGATAAGGTTCAAATCGAAGGCAGTGAGACCGGACTGTGTGCGGCGGGAGTAACGCTGGCGGACGGCAGCACGATTGCTGCGGATCGCGTGATTTCATCTGCCGATCCGCAAACAACGTTTTTCAAGCTGGTCGGTGTGCAGCATCTCGAAATCGGCTTCACCAACCAGGTACAACGACTGCGCTGCAACGGTTACGTCGCGAAACTGCACCTTGCGCTCGACGGCTTGCCGGAATTCTCCGGAGTCGATCAACCTGACGGCCGCATGATCATTGCGCCAACAATGGACTCGATCGAATTTGCGTTTGACGATTCAAAGTACGGCGAAGCCTCCAGGGAACCGGTCCTCGAAGTTGTGATGCCGAGCGTACACGACAACGAGCTGGCGCCGGACGGCAAACATGTGCTGTCCGCGCACGTCATGTATGTGCCGCGTGAACTCAAAGGCGGCTGTACCGATGCCGCACGCAACCAGGTTCGCGAGCGCGCAATCGATACGATCGCGGACTACGCACCTGGCATCCGTTCGTTGATCCTGCACAGCGAGTTGCTGACGCCCGCCGACCTCGAACGGCAATACCGTGTCACGGGCGGCCACTGGCACCACACCGAGTTCGCGATGGATCAGCTTTTGATGATGCGACCGACCTACGGCGCCGCCCAGTACGGGTCGCCGATACCGGGTCTGCATCTTTGCGGTGCCGGCAGCCATCCGGGTGGCGATCTCGTGGGCGCTGCGGGTCACAATGCGGCACATGAGGTGCTCAAGTGAGTCGTTACGATGCCATCGTTATCGGTGCCGGCCACAATGGCCTGACCAACGCCGCGTACCTGGCGAAGGCGGGACTGAATGTCGTCGTGCTCGAAAAGAACGACTACATCGGCGGCGCGGCCGTCACGCGCGAGCTGCACGAGGGCTGGCACTACTCCAACTGTTCTTACGTCTGCAGCATGATGCGCCAGGCCATTCACCGTGACCTCGACCTGGCCAGTCACGGGCTGATCATTGTGCCCTACCTCGGCACGGTGAATTTCGGCGATGGCGACGAGCGTCTCATCGCCTACCACAACGAACACGCGGCACATCTAGAGTACAAGCGACATTCGCCGCATGATGCCGATGCCATGCATCGGCTGCATGCGGACCTGACCCGCTATTCGCAGTTGATTCGCAAGACGCTCATGCGTACGCCGCCTGAGCCGACCTCATTCAAACCGCGTGATATTCGCGAGCTGCTGTTTCTTGCAAAAGAGTTCTGGAAGCTCGGCGAAAAAGAAATCTACGAGTACGTTCGCTTTTTCACGATGAGCGCGTCGGAGTTTCTCGACGACTATCTCGAGCACGACCTTATCAAGGCGGCCATGGCGAGCCCGGGAATCATCGGCACGGCACTCGGCGTCGAGTCGCCGGGATCCGCCTACATTTTGCTGCATCACGTCATGGGCGACGTCGATGGCAGCATTGGCGCCTGGGGCCTCGCCCGTGGCGGCATGGGTGCGATTTCCAAGGCGATCGCCAGTGCGGCACAGTCGCACGGCGCCGAGATCCGGACCGAGAGCGGCGTGCAACAGGTGCTTGTCAAAAACGGCAAAGCCGTTGGAGTCGTACTCGAAAACGGCGATGAGCTTAGTGCAAACATTGTCGTATCCAACCTCGACGCGAAACGCACATTTACGAAAATCATGGACAAGAATGATCTTCCCGACGGTATTTACAACAAGGCGAAGAACTTCAAAATTCGCGGCTCGTCCGGCAAGGTCAATATTGCGCTGTCGGCACTGCCGACATTTACGCACCTGCCGGAGAACCGTTACATCAATCGCGGCGGCCAAACGTTCTCGGGCTCTCTGGAAACGATGGAACGCGCCTACGACTGCTGGAAGCGCGGTACCTGGTCGGACGACCCGTTTATCGAATCGGTGATCCCGTCTGCCTGGGATCCGACCGTGGCACCGCCGGGCAAACACTGGATGTCGAACTTTATCCAGTACTGCCCGCCGCAACTGGCCGACGGCCCCTGGACAACCGCGAAGCGCGACGCGTTTGGCGAGAGCGTTGTCGCAAAGCTCGAACGCTACAGCCCCGGATTCCGCGACCTGATTGTGCACATGGAAGTTCGGACGCCACACGAAATCGAAAACGAGATCGGCCTGACGGAAGGCAACATCTTCCAGGGTGAACTCACGATCGATCAGTTGTTCTTTAATCGTCCGTTCCCGGGCTACGGCCAGTACCGCATGCCTGTGAAAAATCTTTACATGTCCGGCTCGTCGACCCATCCGGGCGGTGGCGTTTCAGCCGTTTGCGGCGCGAACTCCGCGCGCGAGATTCTCATGGACCTGCGGAGACCGAATACCGTGCCGGAGGATGACTTTTATGACGAGTAGACGATGAGCCAGGATCCCTACGCCGGCGAGCGCCCAAAACTCTCTCCGTTTCACGAGCGGCAGGCCGCGCTGAATCTGCGCGACGCGTGGTCGGTCTGGAACGACTACAAGTTTGCCGAGTACTACTACGACCCCGAGTACGAATACTTCTGCATCCGTAACCAGTGTGGCACCTACGACATTTCGGCGATGCAGAAATACGAGGTTCGCGGCGCCGACGCCGAAGCCATGCTGAATCGTCTCGTGACGCGTGACGTGACCAAAGTCGGCGTTGACCGCGTAACGTATTGCGTCTGGTGCACCGACGAGGGCCGCATCATCGATGACGGCACGATTTTCAGGCTCGGTGCGGACCGCTTCATGCTGACCAGCGGTGCGCCCTGTGTCTCGTGGCTCAAGCAAGCCCAATTCGGATTTGACGACGTCACCGTCACCGACATCACTGACGACTTTGCGGCGCTCGCCTTCCAGGGACCGACGACATGTGCCGTACTCAAAAAGATGGGCTTCAGCGGCATCGAGAACCTGAAGCCATTTGGAATTACCCGTTTTCCGTTCCAGGACGGCGAGCTGATGGTGTCGCGGACCGGGTTTACCGGTGACCTTGGTTACGAACTCTGGATCGAGCCGCGCCTTGCCCTGGATCTCTGGGACGCCTTGTATTCCGCCGGCGAGGATCACGGCATTCAGCCGTTTGGCGAAGCCGCACTCAACATGGCGCGACTCGAAGCCGGCTTTATTATGCCCGGCATGGAATTCAACGAAGCATTGCACACAGTGCATTTCGAACACGACCAGACGCCCTTCGAGCTCAACCTCGGTTGGCTGGTCGACTTCTCAAAGCCGCACTTTAATGGTCGCGCGGCATTGCTGGCCGAGAAGCAACGTGGCCTGACCTATACGCTGACGAAGCTCGATATCGAAGGCAACAAGCCGGCCGAGGGGTCTTGGATTTATGCCGACGAAGCCTGTAAAAAACACATCGGCTATGTCACCTCGGCAATGTGGTCGCCAGCATGCAAGGCAAACATCGCGCTTGCCATGATCAGGACCGAGTATCTCAACAGCTCAATGTGGGCCGAGATCTACTACGAAAAAGAATTGCGTCAGTACGACCGCGTCGCGCGCTGCACGAAAGTTGACAAGCCGTTCTGGCAACCGGCACGCGCCCGCGCAACACCACCGCCCGACTACTGAGCTGCCGCGGCTGGCGCAGCGTAGTGACGCCGGATGTAGCGAATCGAGAAAATGCCCAGCGACATCCAGATCACTACCCAGCTCAGCATCAGGCCCATCTCGCCGGTATAAAGGTTCAGGGATCCGTCAGGCAGCAGCTGTCCGGTCGCGCCCTGGTACGGTAAGACGTAGTACCGCGTCAACAGGTACGGTAACAGTAAACCATTGATAAACATAAGAATTGCGGGCGCATAGAGCGTCACGCGAGTGCGTCGCGGACCGACCTCTTCGTCCGGGCGAATGTGCAGTTTGCCGAGATAGCTCGCCTCTTCTTGACTGACCGTCGATTGCCGCGACACGACGATCGTAACGACCAGGCTCACGACGCCACCGATGATGACCGGGTTCAGGTATGACGGCAGCTCCAGCATGCCGATAAATTCGAAGAACTTCGGCACGATGTTGAACAAGAGTCCCGTGAGCATGCCCCAGAAGGCCGCCTTCTCCGTAATGCGTTTACTCCAGATCGCCATCAGGCCAACCGGACCCCAGGACGATGCGAACACGGTGGCAATAAACGTCGTCAGCCAGAAAATTTGCGGCGGGAATAGGAGCGCGGCAACCAGCGCGACCGTGCCAACCATGAGCATCATCAGGCGACTGAAGCGCAGCTTTTTCGTATCGTCTTTGTTTTTGTAGATACCGACGTCATTGCTGAGGCTGAACCCGACCAGCGACAGGAAAGTCGATGCGGATGACAACACCGCTGCCATGATGCCGGCGAGCATCAGCGCGCCCAGGAATTTTGGCAGCATGTTCAGTGACGCCCAAACCGTCGCACTTTCCGGCGGAGAGAGTGCCGGGTCACCGATATTGATGAGTGCACCCATGCCGTAAACCATGACCTGCAGCAAAACGACAAACAGCCCTGCATACACTGCGGACCGCAGAACCACATGTTCGTTTTTTGCCATCAGGTGCCGGCTCGACTGCCACGGACTTACCATGTAGACGAGCATCCAGCTGATATCGATAACGACTGCCCAGATCAGGTAGTCCATCGCTGTTGGCCATTCGGTGCCCGGGCCGATCATGCCGTGCCACGACAGCAGGTCCGGCTTGGATTCGATCGCGACCACCTGCTGCACGACTGCCGGAACGCCACCGAGGTCATCAATTAGAAAAACGATGGCCGCGGCGCTCGCGATCGTAAACAGCAGGAACATGATCGTATCGGTGAGAATCACACCGCGCGAACCCGAATACATCGTGAACGCTGTGTAACTGAGCCAGGCGACGAACAGTGACTCAACGTAGGTGAGCTTCGTTAGCTCGGACAGCAGAATGCCAGCGCCCTGCGTCACGGCAAGCAGGTAGCCGCCGAGCGCGAAGATAATCGTAATGCCAGCCAGCGCCTGCACGCGCTTGCTGTTGAACCGTCGCCCGAAAAACTCCGCCAGTGTTGTCGTGCGGCTGCGGCGCAGATAACGACCGAAAAACAGGGCGCCCAACACGTAACCGATCGCGGCTGCCTGCGGGAACAGGACGTACGGCCCACCCTGCGTCTCGTAAGCGAACCCGGCCTCGCCCAGGAACATCGTCGAACTCATCACGCTCGCGACCAGCGTGCCAACGATGATCAGCGTCGGTGCGCGCCGCCCGGCGACGTAGTAATCATCGAGCTGCTTGATGCCCTTACCGGCGTAGTTGCCGATCGCGATATAGACAAGAATGCTGATCGCAATCGTTGTCGTGTAGATATCCATCAATCGGCGGAGCGGACCAGCCAGGACGGCGTTTCGTAAACGCTCACTTCGACTTCATCGCCCGCGCTGATCGTGCCCGCGACATCGATGACGCCGACAATACCGCGCGACAGTTTCGCCGCTTTGGAAAACTCGGTTGGCTCAAGCGGTTTGCCCGATTTCGTCTTGTGCGTACTCGCCAGCTTGGTGCCCATGTCGAGGCACGGTGGGTTGTACTCGACG
>JBCAZN010000055.1:0-9871 GCA_038533035.1 Pseudomonadota bacterium | reverse complement strand
CAGCGCCAGCATCACTCCGCCGCACAGGAACAGCGGCATTAGCGCGAGCAGGACCCATTTCGGGTCGTCCGACAGCATCGCAGCGATCGCCACCATCGCAGGGCCGAGCACATGCGCAAACTTGGTCACCATGCTGTAAAACCCGAAAAACTCACCGGGCTGGTCGTGCGGGATCAGCGTTGCGTACACGGAACGGCTCAGCCCCTGCACTCCACCCTGCACCATGCCGATAATGACTGCCATGATGTAAAACTGTTTCACGTCAGTCATTTGTAGCGCCCACATACAGGCCCCAATGTACGCCAGCAGCGCAAAATAGATACAACGCCGCGCACCGAATCGATGGGCGAGCACGCCGTAAATCAACGTCGCCGGGAAACCAACGAAGTTAGCAATCAATAGCGCCATGACGAGATCGCTGTCCGCGAATCCCAGGCGCTGGCCATAGTTCACCGCCATGAAAATCACGGTGAAGACACCGCCGATGTACAACCAGTACGCACCGAGGAATATCGTGACGTTGCGGTACTTGCTGATCTCGCGGACTGTCGAGCGCAATTCAGCATAGGCCGCTCGAATAGCGCCGCTTTTCACCTCGGTCGAACTGTGGCGCTCAGGTACGAAATACAATAGCGGCAACAGGAACACGACCCACCAGATACCGACCGAGATAAACGACCGGCTAAACGCCTCGCTGATGCTGTCGAGCCCGAACGTATGCGGCGACCGGAGCATCCAGAGATGCAGCGCGAGCAACGCAGCGCCGCCGAGGTAGCCGATCGAAAATCCGAGCGTAGATACGAAGCTGTAATTGCGTGGTTCTGTGACGTCGATCAGAAGCGAGTCGTAGAACACGGTGGAACTGTAAAAGCAAACGTTCGCAATCATGTACAAGCCCAATGCCATCGGCCAGTTGCCCTGCCCGACGAAGCCGAGGCCCGCTGTCATGATGGCACCAATGATGGCAATAACGACGAGAAAGCGTTTGCGATAGCCGCCAGCGTCCGCGATCGTGCCGAACACCGGTGCTGTAACGCAAACGATTGAGCTTGCGGCGAAGGTAATCCAGCCGAGACGCACAGTGACGGCAGCACCGCCGTCTTCAGAAGGACTCCAGAAGTTGCCAAGCACCAGCGGAAACAGGACAGCCAGAACGCTGAGAGCAAAGGCCGAATTCGCCCAGTCGTAGAACGCCCAGGACACGACCTTTTTCGTAATCAGTGTTCCCGCGTCTTGCGAAATTGAATGTCTGGCCACCGTTCCTCAGTCAGGTTGAGGTTGACCCGCGTAGGAGCAATGTAGACCAGACTGTGGCCGTGATCCAGTGCGAGGTTGTCGTGCGCCTTTTTCTGAAAATCGGCCAACATCTTTTCGTCGTTACATTCCACCCAGCGTGCCGTCGCCACATTGATCGCTTCAAACTGACATTCGACCTTGTATTCGTCACGCAGGCGGTGTGCAACCACATCGAACTGCAGCGGTCCGACGGCGCCGAGAATCAGGTCATTGTTGCGCATCGGCTTGAATAACTGCGTGGCACCTTCTTCGCAAAGCTGGGCAAGGCCCTTTTGCAAAGCTTTGAGTCGCAGCGGATCTTTGAGAACCGCGCGGCGAAATATTTCGGGAGCGAAATTCGGAATTCCGGTAAAGCGCAGCTCCTCGCCCTCGGAAAAACTGTCACCGATATTGATCGTGCCGTGGTTGTGGATACCGATGATGTCGCCGGCATACGCCGTCTCTGCGTGCTGGCGATCGGCCGCCATGAATGTGATTGCCTCGGGGATTTTCATTTCCTTGCCGGAGCGTACATGCAATGCACGAATGCCTTTGCGGTACTCGCCCGAACAAATTCGCATGAACGCAATCCGATCCCGATGTCCGGGATCCATATTGGCCTGGATCTTGAAGACAAAACCCGTCAGCTTGTCTTCTGTCGGCACAACACGGCGCTGCTCCGTTTCGCGCTCCAGCGGCGCCGGCGCATAGGCAACGAACTCATCCAGCAATTCCTTGACGCCAAAGTTGCCGATGGCCGACCCGAAAAACACCGGTGTCTGTTTCGCGGCGAGGTAATTCTCAATAGACAGCTCCGGGCATGCGCCCTTCACGAGTTCAATCTCCTCACGGAACTCGTCGGCGACGTCACCCAGCGCTTCGCTTGCTTCGTCCGACTCGAGGCCTTCCACCGTGCGGATTGCTGACGCTTTCTCACGACCGACCTTGTCGTACAGGTAGATACGGTCCTGCAACAGGTGATAAACGCCTTTTAATCTGCTGCCCATGCCGATCGGCCAGGTAACCGGCGAACACTCGATTTTGAGCACCGACTCGATCTCGTCCAGCAACTCGATTGGCTCGCGACCCTCGCGATCCAGTTTGTTGATGAATGTCATGATCGGCGTATCGCGCAGCCGGCAGACATCCATCAGCTTGATCGTGCGCTTCTCGACACCTTTAGCGCAGTCGATGACCATCAACGCAGAGTCGACCGCTGTCAGCGTGCGGTAGGTATCTTCTGAGAAGTCCTCGTGACCCGGTGTGTCGAGCAGGTTCACGACATGGTCGTTATACGGGAACTGCATGACCGACGAGGTCACTGATATGCCACGCTGCTGCTCGAGCGCCATCCAGTCGGACGTTGCGTGACGGCTCGCCTTGCGCCCCTTGACGGTTCCGGCGAGCTGAATCGCACCACCGTAGAGCAACAGCTTTTCGGTAAGCGTCGTCTTGCCGGCATCCGGGTGCGAGATGATCGCGAACGTGCGCCGTTTACTGACTTGTTGACTGAGATCGGCCATGAATTCGCCGGGATTCAAAGGGCGCGCAGTCTAGCCCAAAGGCGGAACACCCGCTAGTCAGTCGTAAGTTTTTTGGCCAGCACGGCCGCGTCCTCGCGACCCTCTACCGCCTGGTAGTACGCAGGACGCTCGGCGACCTTGTGAAACCCCTTTTTCTTGTAAAGCCCGAGCGCGGTCTGGTTCGACGGACGAACCTCGAGAAATATCTCGCGAACAGCGGCGTCACGGGCGCGATACAGCAATTCGTCCAGCATGCGTTCGCCGTAGCCCAATGCGCGATAGTCAGGACCGATGCAAAGATTGAGAATGTGTGCTTCGCCGGCCGCAATGGAGAGGATCGCGTAACCCGCAACGACATTGTCGCGCTCTAAGACAATGCACTGGTAGCCTGCCAGCAGGCAATCACGAAACACGCCATGGCTCCACGGAAACTCGTAGCTGCGACGTTCGATATCCGACACCATCGCCAGGTCATCGTGATTCATGTCACGCACTGAACTCGGCGGCTCAGCCATCAGTGTAATCATGCGCTGCCCTCCGCCGCCAGGCGCGTCGCGAGGCACAGATCCGCCCACGATTTGCGTTTCTGGGAGGGACTGCGCAGCAGATAGGCCGGATGGTAGGTCACGACCAGCGGAATTCCGTTCAGATCGTGCGCCCGCCCGCGCATGCGCCCGACCGGATCATCACAGCCGAGCAAATTTTGCGCAGCAATCTTGCCGACCGCGAGAATGACGCGTGGCTTTACAAGCGCAATCTGGCGCTCCAGGTACTCACGACAGGCGGCCGCCTCCGACGGCTGCGGATCCCGGTTATTGGGCGGACGGCATTTCAGGATATTGGCAATAAAGACCGCATCGCGGCTTTGGCCGATCGCGTTCAGCATTTCGTCGAGCAACTGGCCGGCGCGACCAACAAACGGTTCGCCGCGGCGATCCTCTTCGGCCCCGGGCGCCTCGCCTATCACCATCCAGTCCGCATTCGGGTTACCGACGCCAAACACAGTCTGGGTACGCGATGTCGACAGTTCGCAGCGCGTGCATCCGGCAACGCATTGGCGCAGCTCGTCCCAGTCGAGCCCGTCGGCCGCGCCATGAGCGGTCCCGGTTGCTGCTTCCAACACCTCAGGATCAGCCGCATCTCTGGATACCCAGACGTCGATGCCCATCGCATCGAGGTACGCTCGTCGCTGGTGCTCAGTGGCGGTCATGCGTCAATTTTGCCACCAAAACGCCTCATCGTGGAGCCGGAACGCTGCCGAGCAGGTCGATGCCCGCTACAACCGTGTCGCCTGGCTCGACGTTGACCTTGCCGTCGACCGGAATCTGCACCTCGGCAAAGCGGGTCAGCCGCAGGTAAGCGCAGCGCTGCCCCTGGCCCAGTCGCTCGCCATAGCGCGCAAATGAGCGCGGCGCCAGGCCGAAACGGTGGCCCGTAAACTTCAGGAGCACATCGTCGCCTTCGTCGGTTTGCACCCACAGCGCCCGGCCGCTGCCAGGATCCTTGATATGGCCTTCGATGGGACTGCGCGCCGTATAGGTGCCGAGACTGTTAACGCGGATCAGGATGCGGTGCGCCGGCTGCTCGAGGTCACCTTCCTCAAGGTGATTGACTTCGACGACCTCGCCATCGACCGGGCTGACAATGCCGAGCGCGACTGACGGCCCCTTACGGCGCGGATCACGAAATACAAGAAACAGCAGCACAAACGCCACGCCCGGCAGTACCGCGTAAAGCGGATCCGAATAACGAATCAATAAAAAGATGACCGCCGCCACGAGGACGAGGAGCGGCAGCCCCTCCTGCGCGACGAACGGGTTACGGCGACCGTGCAATCTGCTTTCCCGTATTCCAGTTCTTAACTGGGCTGGGACAATCCCCAACTTTGGCTTGAGTGTCAATAAGGTTAAACTCCGCCGCTTGTCCCATTTTGAGTCTTTGAAGAGATGCGTTTTTCGGAATTCGGGCTGACCACGCTCAAGGAAGTCCCCGCTGATGCGGAGATCGTCAGCCACAAACTGATGCTCAGGGCCGGCCTCATTCGCCGCCTGACATCGGGCATTTTCACGTGGATGCCGCTCGGCCTGCGGGTTCTCCGCAAGGTTGAGGCGATTGTGCGTGAGGAGATGGACCGTGCCGGGGCACTCGAACTCCTGATGCCGGCGGTGCAACCGGCCGAGCTGTGGCAGGAATCGGGTCGCTGGGACAAATATGGTCCGCTGCTGCTGCGCATGATCGATCGGCACGAGCGCGATTTCTGCTTTGGCCCGACGCACGAGGAAGTCATTACCGATATCGCGCGCCGCGAATTGCGCAGTTACAAGCAATTGCCGGTCAACTTTTACCAGGTACAGACCAAATTCCGTGACGAGATTCGACCGCGCTTTGGCGTGATGCGTTCGCGTGAGTTCATCATGAAGGATGCCTACTCATTTGATATCGACCAGGACGGTCTCGAGGTGTCGTACCAGAAGATGCACGCGGCCTACACGGCGATCTTTGAACGCCTTGGCCTGAAGTTCCGCGTCGTTGACGCGGACTCCGGTGAAATCGGCGGGAGCCGGTCGCAGGAGTTTCACGTGCTCGCCGACTCGGGCGAAGATGCGATCGCTTACAGTGACGCGGACAACTACGCGTCCAACATCGAGACGGCCGCAACATTGCCGTCGGCTGAGGCACGGCCGGCCGCCAGCCAGGACATGGAGAAGTTCCCGACACCGGGCGTCAAGACCATTGACGACCTGTGCAAGATGCTCGATATCGACGCATCGCAGACCATCAAGACACTGATCGTCGAAGGCACCGAGGCACCGATCGCACTGGTGTTACGCGGCGACCATGAGCTCAACGCGGTGAAAGCGCAAAAAATCGATGGCGTTGCCGAGCCGCTGACGATGGCGGACAACGCGGCGATCGCGACGGCGACAGGCAGTGAACCCGGTTCGCTGGGGCCCGTCGACCTGCAGCTCAAAACCTACTTCGATCACGCCGTCGGGTCGCTCGCAAATTTCAGCTGTGGCGCAAATGAAGCCGGCTTCCACTTGAAGGGCGTCAATTTCGGGCGCGACCTTCCGCAACCGGAGACGGTGGATCTGCGCAACGTCGTCGAAGGTGATCCAACGCCGGGCGGCAAAGGAACGCTGAGCATTACTCGCGGCATCGAGGTCGGACACATCTTCCAGCTGGGCGACAAGTACAGCGAAGCGATGAGCGCGACCGTACAGGACGAAGACGGCAAGAATCGAACGCTGTCGATGGGCTGCTACGGCATTGGTGTGACTCGCATCGTTGGCGCCGCGATCGAACAGAATCACGACGATGCCGGCATAATTTGGCCGGACCCAATTACGCCGTTCGATGTCGTTCTGGTTGCGATTAACATGCATCGCTCGGACGCCGTTCGCGACGCATCAGAAGCGCTTTATGAAGAGCTACAACGTATGGGTCTCGAGGTTCTTTTTGATGACCGTAATGCGCGGCCGGGCGTCAAATTCGCGGATGCCGAGCTGATCGGTATTCCGCATCGCCTGGTCGTCTCGGATCGCGCGCTCGAAGCCGGCGAGCTCGAGTATCGGCATCGGCGCGACTCGGAATCACGCAATCTGAAACGTGAGGAAGCTCTCAATCTGCTGCGCGGCTAGAGTTATAATGACGCCCTGATGCAGCCTTTTCGCCATTATTTGTACGGTTTGCTGGTCGCGGCGTGTCTTGCGGCGCTGCCCGCGTTCGCCCAGGGAACCCTCGATCCGGAACTGCGCGAGGCCCTGCGGGCCGCCGCCAGTGACGCACCGAGTTTTGAAGACCGATTCGATGCTGCTGTGTGGCTGACGGACATGTCGGCACGACTTGAGCGTCAGGTCAAAGACCCTGACGAACGTCTCAAGATACTGAAACTGGTGCATCTCGAGGCAACGCGGGCAAACCTGCCGCCCAACCTCGTGCTCGCCGTCATCGATACCGAAAGTAATTTCGACCCGTACGCGATCTCGGTTGCCGATGCCCGCGGCCTGATGCAAATCATGCCGTTCTGGAAAGACGAAATCGGCAGGCCCGGCGACAACCTGCTGCACGTTGAAACCAACCTGCGTTACGGCTGCACAATCCTGCGTCACTATCTCGACAAGGAGAACGGCGATCTGCGCCGCGCACTGGGACGCTACAACGGCAGCCTGGGAAAGCGGAAGTACCCGAACAAGGTCATCGATAAGCTGACCCGGAAGTGGTACCAGGCCTGAACTGCTAACTGATATTACTAACCGATCACGAACGTATTCGTATCGGTAGCGTCCACATCTTCAGCAATCACTTTCTCTACTCGCGCGAGCGGCGGCCCGTCGTGCAGCCATTGCTGCAGTGCGTCCAGCGCATCGTTATCACCATTCGCGTGCACGAGCACATCGCCATCGGGCAAATTGACCGCTGATCCGGTTATTCCGAGGTGTTGCGCTTCGCGGCGCGTGCTGTCGCGGAACCAGACTCCCTGGACGCGACCTTTGACGATGAAACGACGCGCGCTGGCGATGTCAGTTTTCCTGCGAATCCTTACCGGTCGCTTTTTCCGACTCGTGCAGCGCGTCGAGCGCCTTCATGCGAGCCTGTTTCGCATCACGACGCGCACGGTTATAGGCGCGTTCGTTATTCGCTTCCTTGGCGCTGGCGAGGTAATCCTCTGCCGACTGCAGGTGATACGGTGCATGCTCTTCCGCGCCTGCCTTCTTCGCAACGGCAATCGCCTGACGTGCGTCACTCATTTCCTGGACCGGCGGCGTCGATTCGCACGCGGCAACATTCAGGATGACGCCGATCACAATGATCAGCACCAGGCGTGAAAGAGATTTGAGATTTCGCACGTGTTCCACTGTTTATTCTGGTTTTTTTGTGTCGGAAGCCTTTCAAAATTAGCAATTGCGGTACACCGTCGTCAAGCGATAAAGTTCGACCACATAGCAAAACCCGATTGCAGGGCCCAGAATCCATGTCTGTTACGATTTACCACAACCCGCGATGCTCCAAGTCTAGGAAAACACTGGAAATTATTGCCGAATCCGGTACCGGGCACGAAATTGTGCTTTATCTCGACGATACCCCCGACGCTGTAACGATTCTCGACATAGCCGCGAAGCTCGGCGTTGGCGTCGCGGAAATCCTGCGCCGCGGCGAGACTGAGTTTAAAGAAGCCGACGACTTGCCGGAGCTGTCTGATGACGCCGCTTTGGCCGATTGGCTGACTCAACACCCGATTGTTATCGAGCGACCGATCGTCGTAAATCGCGAATCCGGCGTGGCTGTCATCGGCAGGCCGCCAGAAAACGTCGAGGCACTGCTCGACGAATGAGCGACGTACTGGTTCTTTATTTTTCGCGCTACGGCGCGACCGCGGAACTGGCGCGCGAGATCTGCCATGGCGTTGATTCTGTGAAGGGCATGTCTGCCCGCTTGCGAACCGTGCCTGCGGTTTCTCCCAGCACAGAGGCAACGGAGAAACCGGTGCCTGATTCCGGACCGCCGTATGTAACGCTCGCCGACCTTGATGAATGTTCCGGCCTGGTTATGGGCAGCCCCACGCGCTTCGGTAACATGAGTTCTGCGCTCAAGCACTTTATCGACAGCACTGGCACTGACTGGATGAAGGGCACGCTATCGGGCAAGCCGGCCGGCCTGTTCACCTCTACGTCGTCGCTCCACGGCGGCAACGAAACAACGCTGCTTACCATGGCGATACCGTTGCTGCACCACGGCATGCTCATCGTCGGCCTGCCCTATTCTCTCGAGGCCCTGTCGACCACCACCACGGGTGGCTCGCCCTACGGTGCGACACACGTCACCTGGAATCGAAAACCGGACAGTCTGTCAGATGAGGAGCGTGAACTCGCACGCGCACTGGGTGGACGTGTCGCAACGATCGCGCAGAAGCTGGCTGGTTAGCTGCCAAGCACTTCTCGCACAAACGGCACCGTCAGCCGCCGCTTCGCCTGCAACGCAGCCGCATCAAGGCGATCGAGAACGTCGTAGAGGCTCGCCATATCGCGTCGGCTGCGCTTTATCAGCCACTGCGCCGTTTCGTCGGGCAGCTCGAGGCCACGATGCCTTGATCGCAACTGCAAGGCAGAAATCGTCTCCGCGTCGTCAAGCTCGCGAACCTGGAATACGGCAAGTCGTTGCATGCGACTCGCGAGGTCGGCGAGCCTGACATCTGCCTCGCGCGGTGTCGTCGACGCACTGACGACCAACGCGCCTTGCACGTCGGCGACCTGGTTGCACAACGCGAACAGCGCCTGCTCCCATTCGTCATCGCCGAAAACCTGGTCGATATCGTCAATACAAACGATTTCGCGACTCGCCAGGCCTTCGACTGCGCCCGGACCGGCGTCAACCAGCATTGACAGCGGCAGATACGCCGCACGATCGCCCGCCGCATCACAGACTGCCTGCAACAGGTGCGTTTTGCCGGTCGCTGCCGATCCCCACAACCAGCAGCCAGCATGTAGTTGCCCCGACGCAATATCGTTCAGCGTCGCAACGAGCGTTTCGTTGCCATCAGGCAGGAAGCTCGCGAACACGGCGTGGTCCGCAAGCTGCAGTGGTAAGGCCAGTTGACTCATTCGAGTTCTATTTCGAGCTCGGGGTGCTCTTTGAGATAGCGGTTGTAAGCGAAGCGCACGAGCACCGACAGCACAGCGGCCGCCGGCAGCGCGAGCAGGATACCGAAAAAACCAAACAATTGGCCGCCCGCCGCTACCGCGAAGATCACGATGACCGGATGCAGTCCGATGCGATCACCGACGAGCTTCGGTGTCAGCAACGTGCCCTCGATCATTTGCGCAACCGTGAACACGACCACAACTCCAAGCAGTTGCCACGCCGGGTTCGGCTCGAGGACCACGGTCAAACTGGCCAGGAACATCCCGAACACAAGCCCGAGATACGGCACGAAGCTGACCAGCCCGGAGACCACACCTATCGCTATGGCGTACTTGAGACCGACAACGCTCAGCCCGATCGAATAGATCAACGCGAGCGACAACAGCACCAGCAGCTGGCCGCGCAGGAACGCACCCAGCATTTCATAGGTT
>JBCAZN010000054.1:0-9908 GCA_038533035.1 Pseudomonadota bacterium | reverse complement strand
TATTTTGGCGCCGCCGCATACGCAGCGCTGCACCCGGAACTACAGGCTGGCGAGGCTTAAACAAGCCGACAACGACGGAGCATCTTGTGAAGAAAGCGCTAAAGATCATCGCGGTGTTCGTTTTCCTGGTCGTCGTTTATTACGGTGCTCAACGGGCGTACTACGCCAACAAATACAAGCAACACCTGCCGACGAACGACATCGTGGTGAACGAGGTCGAGCGCCAATATCACATCTACGTACCCGAAACGGTTGGCGAGGAACCCGCCGAAGTTTTGGTGCTGTTACAGGGTGGCAGTGCGGGTAGCTGGCGAATTGCGCAGCAGTCTCGCTGGGAAGCGCTTGCCGATGAGCGCGGCATGATTCTCGCGGTGCCGACCGGTATGGTTTTCTACGACAACGAAGGTGCCTGGCAGCTCAACACAGACGCGGAAACGATGCAGGACATTGACTATGTTACGGCGATGCTGGATGACGTCGCCGCAAAGCATCGCGTTGACGCCGCTCGGACATATGCCGTCGGTTACTCACTTGGCTCGATGTTTTCTTATGAACTTGTGTGCCAGATGAGCGATCGGTTTGCGGCCGTCGCGTCATTCGCCGGCACGATGCCCCTCGAGCCAAAATCGTGCAATCCTGAGCGCTTTGTGCCGATCATGCATGTGCACGGCATCGATGACCGGATCATCGCCTACGACATAACCTGGGACTGGAAAGCCTGGGATTCTGTGGGGACGATGCGAGACATACCGAGTCTCGTCCAGTACTGGGCGAGCAAATACGGCTGCCAGGAGTCGAGCGAAACAGCGTCAGACACGGCGGCACATCTCGTTCACTCGGCATGTGACCAGGATGCCCGGGTAGAACATTATCGACTTGCCTCGGGCGGCCACGGGTGGCCGGAAAATATCAATGGTGAATCGACGCACCAGGTGATGTGGTCGTTTCTCGCCCAATACTCGATGCCGTGACCGACGGCGATTTCAATCGCGCCGCGATTGACATCTCGGCGCGTGTCATGGCGCACCGTGAATCGAAGCAATCGGTGCAGGCCAGCCGCTCTCGAGACGAATTGTTCCCCGCCTACAATCGCGCCGGATTGGGTGTCGCGCTGGAGTGGGAGCGCATGGGCGAACAGCCGGTTAGCGACAAGCTTCTGCAACGTGCCGATGCACTTGGCGTCGAATTCGAACACATTGGCCTGACGCTTGGCTCGGTGTTACACAACATCGACCTGAAACAACCGCTGGCCCCGGAACAGGTTGATTTCCTGTACCAGTCGTTGCTCGAAAGAAAGGTGATTTTCTTTCACGATCAGCATCTTGACGAGGAGCAACAACTTACGTTCGCACGATGCTTCGGCGACCTCGATGCATTTCCGTTCGGCAATTCAGGCGAGAATCCCTTTATTCTCGAACTCGAGCACGATGATCAATATCCGGCCAACCAGAATGGTTGGCACACGGACGTCACGTGGATGGAAAAACCGTCGCTGGGTTCGGTTGCACAAACCGTGGTTGTGCCGCCGATCGGTGGCGATACGCTGTTTTCGGACAGCTACGCGGTTTACCTCGGTCTGAATCCCGATTTGCAGGCTCGGCTGCAGCATGTGTCTGCGGTGAGCGACTACCGGCCGTTGCTCGGCATCGGGGACAAAGCGCTGCCGGACGATCTTGTCGAGGTCATCAAGTCCCGGATTCCGTTCGGCGTGAGTCACCCGATCCTTCGTACGCATCCCGATACCGGGCAAACAACGGTTTTTCTGCACGCCGCATTTATCCGTCACGATTCGCTCTACGACAATCGCAGTGGCGATCCGCTTGGCGCATCGGAGTCGCGAAAGATTGTTGCCGAGTTATTGCAACAACATGCTCGCCCGGAGTACACCTGCCGATTCCAGTGGCGCGAAGGCTCGGTTGCTTTCTGGGATAATCGAGCGTTGCAGCACTATGCGGCCAGCGATTACTATCCGCACCGCCGAAAACTGCGTCGGGTGACGATCAGCGGTGACCGGCCGTTCTACAACCCCAGCTAACGGACCTCAGATGGATGCACTGACACTGCCATTGCCGCAACGCCGATTTGTATTTCTGCGCCACGGCCAAACGGAATTCAACCGCGAGGGACGGTTTCAGGGGAAAATAGACGTGCCACTGAACGATGCCGGCCACGCGCAGGCGCAAACGGCCGCCGCGGCGTTGGCCGGTGTTGAATTCTCGCGGGTGGTGTCGAGTCCGGCACGCCGTGTCCTGCAAACCGTCGAACCGCTGCTTCGCAACAGCGCCCTGGAAATGCACGTCGAGGATCACCTTATGGAGATGTCGGTGGGTTCATTCGAAGGGCAATTGATTGCCGATATCCGCCGCGAGCACGGGTTGCAGGACGGCGAACTCTGGCTGTCAATTCTGCCGGCTGACGCGGAGCGTTGGCAGGAGTTTGAGGTGCGTGTCTGCGCGGCCGTCACTGCGTGGACCGAAATGCATAGCGACGAGACTATTCTTATCGCATCGCACGGCCTCGTTTTTCATGCACTTGCACACTTGTTGACCGGGCAGAAAATGTTCTCCGGGAACGCGCAGGCGCATATTTTCGAGCCAGGCAGGAACTCATGGACCGTATCCGCGATCGGTGCGGCCAGCCCTGTTCCGGCGTGATCCAGGAAGTGGGGGAGGCCTGCTCAATCGAGGCCTGATGATGCCCTGGTACAGCGCCGATTTGCGGTATTATCAGGGCGAGGCTATGTACATTAATGCACGACCATCGGCACCCGCGGCCGGTGAATAATCGATGAATAATCAAGGGGATAGCTGTGATCGAATTCGAACTCAACGGTGAAACCGTCACCTCATCGAGTGAGCCCGATACTCCGTTGCTCTGGGTAATCCGGGACGAACTCAACCTCAAGGGAACCAAGTTTGGTTGCGGTATCGCGCAGTGCGGCGCGTGTACCGTGCGTATCAATGGCAATGCGACACGCTCGTGCGTTACGCCGCTCAGCGGCATCGCCGGAATGTCGATCACGACGATCGAAGGCTTATCGAGCAACGCCGGTAAAGCACTGCAGGAAGCCTGGGTCGAAGAGCAGGTGCCGCAATGCGGTTACTGCCAGTCGGGCCAGATCATGCAAGCGGCCGATCTGCTCGAGAAAAACCCGTCACCGAGTGACGATGAGATCACCAGCGCAATGACCGGCAATCTGTGTCGTTGCATGGCTTACAAGCGGATTCACCGCGCTGTCAAAGTCGCCTCTGGCGGCGAGGAGGCGTGACATGGCGACTCGCGACCTGATCAAGAACGAGAAAATTTCGCGGCGTTCGTTCATCGCCAGCAGCGCCGGCGCAGGCCTGATGCTGAGCATTGGCTCGGTACTGCCAGGCTGCAGCAGTGAAGACGCGGCCAAGGACATGGCGAGTGCCGGTGCGAGCAAGCGCTTTTCGCCAAACATGTGGATCGAGATTGCGGGTGACGGCGCGATCCAGATCAATATTCCCAAAGCGGAAATGGGGCAGCACGTTGGCACCTCGCTCGCGCGAATTATTGCCGACGAGATGGGCGCTAACTGGGATGACATTTCGATCGATCACGCTGACAGCGATCCCAAGTGGGGCGTGCTGATCCCGGGCCAGGCACTGGGCAGCGTCACGGGCGGCAGCTGGTCGGTATTCACGTCGTTCGCGATGATTTCGCAGGCCGGCGCGGCCGCGCGAACCATACTGTGTGAGACCGGCGCGGCCATGCTCGGTGTTGAGGTCGGCGATTGCGCGGTTGAGAACAGCACGGTTGTCGCCGGCGATGCGTCGGTTTCGTTCGCCGATATTGTCCGTGAAAACGACATTACGCGTACGTTGAGCGATGAGGAACTCGCGGCTCTGCCAATGAAAGCGCCGGCTGATCGCAAACTGATCGGCCGTGAGACCAAAGCGCTCGATATTCCCGAAAAGTCGACAGGCACAGCGAAATACGGCATTGACGCAGAAGTGGAGGGCATGGTCTACGCGCATCCGCTCGTGCCGCCGACACGCTACGGCAGCAAGATCAACTCGATCGACGATGCAGCGGCCAAGGAAATCAAGGGCTACCAGCAGACCATCGAACTCACCGACCCGAGCGGCTGGTTGCAGGGATGGGCTGTCGTCATTGCAGATGATTACCCGAGTGCCATGAAAGCGGCTGCTGCGGTCAACGTCGACTGGTCGGCAGGGCCGACCTCCGGTGTGACCGAAGAGCACCTGCTGGCTGAGGGCGAGCGCCTGTGTAAAGACAAGTCTGCGGGTGCCTGGTTTGTCAATGAAGGCGATGTCGACGCCGCGCAGGAAGCTGCGGATGCTTCATTGAGCGCGACCTACACAACCGCAACGGCGCTGCATTTCACACTGGAGCCGCAAAACGCAACGGTTGAAGTCGTGGACGGGACTTACCACATTCATGCGGGCAACCAGTGGCATTCACTCATCATTCCCACGCTCGCGGCAGCGCTCGAAGTCGATGAATCCAAAATCCAGATTCATCAGTACTACCTCGGCGGCGGTTACGGTCGGCGACTCGTCGGTGACTGCATGATTCCGGCCGCACTGACGGCCAAGGCAATCGGCAAACCGGTGAAGCTGGTATTTCAGCGGGACGCGGACAGTCATTTCGACTGCGCACGTTCGCCATCGGTGCAGCAGATGGACGCCTCGTTTGATGCAGACGGTCAGTTGTCCGGCATCGAGCATGGCGCCGCGGCCGGTTGGCCGACGGGTGTCATGGGCCCTGCGTTTTTGGGGCCTGGCATTAACGATACGGGCAAATGGGATTCGTTCTCGATCGCCGGATCGGACCATTGGTACTCGCTGCCGAATCATCGCGTGCGGGCACTTCGCAACGGCCTCGTTGAGCAAACGTTCCTGCCAGGATGGTTGCGCGCAGTCGGACCGGGCTGGACCAGCTGGGCGGTCGAGTCGTTTATGGATGAAGTGGCGCACCATGTGGGAGAAGACCCGCTCGCACTGCGCATCGCGCTTTTGGACGGTGCCGGCAAGAATGCCGGTGACCAGCACGGCGCGGTTGGCGGCGCGAATCGTCTGCGCGCGGCACTCGAGCATGTACGCGATGCATCGGGATGGGGCGGCGACTTGCCTGATGGCGAGGGTCTGGGTGTCGCGGTATGCGGTGGCCAGCAACGTGACATGGCAACCTGGGTCGCCTGTGTTGCACACGTGGCTGTCGACGCGGCGTCAAACGCTGTCAAGGTCAAAAAGATCTGGCAAACCATCGACTGCGGCACCGTCGTGCATCCCGACGGCGCATTGGCGCAGGCCGAAGGCGCGTGCCTGTGGGGCGTCAGTCTTGCGCTGCACGAAGGTACGGGCTTCGAGGGAGGTCGACTCAAGGATACGAATCTCGACTCCTACACACCGCTGCGAATGGCGGACACGCCCGACCTCGAGATTCACTTCATGGACAGCAACGAGTTCCCGACCGGACTTGGCGAGCCACCGCTGATTCCGGTTGCACCAGCGATTGCGAACGCAATCTATGCGGCAAGCGGAAAGCGTGTTCGAGAAATGCCTATTCGCCTGTAGCGCGACTCGCAAGATAGCGTTGCATTTCAGCGATGATCGATAGGGCAATCGGCCCGGGCCCACGGCCGCCCAGGTCGATCCCGGCCGGTCCGTGCAGGCGACCTGCCAGTTTTGCGGCTGCGTCACTGGCACTTGCCAGGATTCGATCGCGGCGATGCGGTGGACCCAGCAGCCCGACATAGCCAATGTTGGTACTCGCAAGCTGGCGCAGATATTCGGTATCGGTTGCCAGGTGATGGCTCATAATCATCGCGAGGTCAAAGTCAGCGAGCTCTATCTGTTGTGAGACCTCGGCGGCGGGCATGCACAGTTTCTCTACCCTCGACGGCAGGTTGCGCCCCTCGATATACGACGGGCGGTGATCCTGAATCGTGCAACGCCAGCCCAGCTCTGACGCCAGGCCCACTATCGGTTCGGAATCCATGCCAGCACCCAGAATCAGAAGCCGGGGTGTCGGGTGAATTTCGAACACGAGCACCTGGCATGCTGTATCGCCAGTCCGATAGTTCTGCAATCCGTGAACTGAAAAATCAACGGCGAAGTCGTCGGAGACTCCCAAACGGATTTCTTGTTCGTTTACGAGCAGCGTCGCGGCCCCGGGCTTGACCGTCGCTGCATCGCTGGCAACGACGAGCGCGATTTTCGCGGCCGCGTGACCATTCGAGAGATCGTTGATTGTCTGAAACGGCTCGTAATTGCTGCTTGCGTTTAGTGGCTGCAGCAGGATGCGCATCGTCCCTTCACAGCCGACGCCGAGACCAAACAGTTCATCGTCAGCGCCGAGGTTGTACTCAGCGATTGCCGCGTCGCCGGACTCGAGTACACGAGCGGCTCGCTCCGCCAGGTCGCCTTCGAGGCAACCACCCGACAACATGCCGCGAAAATTGCCGGCGTTATCGATGATCATGTACGTGCCGGCCTTGCTGTAGGTCGAGCCGGCCGTCTCGACAACGGTGGCAAGCACCAGGTCCTCACCTTTCTCGCGGCGCGCGGCAAAGAAATCCGAAATCTGGCTTGGGTTCATCGAGTTGCCGCCAACAGATCGTCAGGGGTATCGATGTCGACGGCCGCGTCGGCGAAAGGAACGGAAGAAACGGCGAACCGATCATCACCGAACAGGTGTCGGGCACCTTCGTCGCCGGACATCTCGGCGAGCGCGTCGAATGTGGCAGAGCCAAACAGAACCGGCGGGCCCTGAACATCGTCGAAAGATGTCGCCACAATTGCGTTGTTGTTCCCCGACCATTGTTCGGCAAGCGTCGCGAGGTGCTCCGTGGTAATCAGCGGCTGGTCGCCGAGGAGAACAATCACCGCATCCGCCTTTGCCGAAACGGCGCGGATGCCGGTCGCTATCGACGATCCGATGCCGGACCTGAAGTTGGCGTTGACCACCGTTGCGTCGGCAAGATCAGCGCTGCAGGCCTGGACTTGTTTGCTGTCATTGCCGGTCACCATTATGACGCGACCGGGGCAGACACTTTGCGCCGCTTTGAGTGGGTGCTGTATTAGCGGACAGTCGCTAAATTGTTCGACAAGCTTGCTGCCGCCATATCGGGTCGACAGTCCGGCAGCAAGCACGATTGCGAAGATTCGATCGTTGATAAACCTTGCCCTGCATCAATGAAGTTCTGCGGACGCTAGTTTACAACAGATGGCATCGAAGCCTGTATGAGGCCCCCCAATTCACTTTCGTCAAAGCTCCAGTTCAATCTCCACCTCAGTCGCTACGATTGTCGTGTCAGACACTTCAGAGCCTTCGGCCTTGACCAGGTCGTTAATCGCAAGACGATTAAAGAACTCCGTACTGGAGATCACCACATTATTTTCGTCCCTGAACACCGTTCCGCCGTTCGTTTCGATGGTGACACCGAGGATCGTAAAGTTAGGGTCGTTCATCGTTTCCACGAATCCCTGCAGCGAGGCCTCTGGATCCGGATCTTCGCGTTCGAAGATCGTGGCCAGGATGTCACCGCTGCCGGCCGGAAACTCATCGCCGCGCACTTCAACGTAGTCCCCCACGTTGATGTCGCCAATGGTAAGCGGTTCTACATCGGCTGAGCTCTTGTCTTCAATGCGCGTCAGCTCGTCGGTGTTAACGGTAATTCCGAGCAAGACCACCGATGCATTGGCAGCGTCAACCGAATCAACCAGGGCCGTAGCCCGCACCGCCTTGGCCCGGCGGATGTCGACTTTCGTGGCGACGATGACGCCATTTGCATCAGCAACCCCCTCGACTTCAACCTTGATGTTCAATCCCAGGTCGGCCGCAGTGCCACCTTCGTAAATCGTGCTGGCGTTCGTCGTAACCGGGCTGCCGCTGACATCGAAATCCGCGTCTGATGCGAAGCGCGTAATGAAACCCTCAATTTCGACCTGGTCGCCGTCATCAACGCCGAGATTGTCTCCTTTGAATTCGACTCGGGTGGCAATGAGCTCGCCGCCGGCTCCCAGCGTTGTGCCTTTCGCTTCGACGCGCTGGCCGTCCTGAATAGACCCGGCCGGGAAGTCATCCAGCTGGGCGCCACTGTAATCCACGGTGAGCGCGGCAATTTGGAACGTCGTTGCCGACAGGTTGCTCACCAGGCCAGTTACTTCGAACTCGCCGCCAGCCGGTTTGGCTTCAATGCGGGTCGCACTGATCGTTCCGTCGGACAGTCGAAAGCCGCTGACTTCGATGATCATGCCAACCATCACGCCGTCGATAGACGCAGGCGAAATATTGTCATCAAACGAAGTGTCTGCAGAGACCTGCACGGTTTGACCGAGGACGGTAATTGTATTGGCCGCTGTGTCGACCGCAGCAACGGGTCCTTCGACGATGTCGTCAAATTGAACCGAGTTGGCCGTTCCCGTCGTTCCCGATTCCGCGATCGTGCCCGTGACCGTAACGACGTCGCCGACGGCCAGGTCGCTTTCCGACCCGGCAGTGCCGTCAACCTCGAAGGTGGCACTGCTGGTGTCGTAGCGGACTCCGTTTACGACAATACTGCCAAAGCTTGCGATCGTACCCTGCGCCTTGGCGGCCACCGGCGCTCCACGTCCGTCGATTCCGGCAACTGAGTCGGGATCGCTACCACCACCGCCACACGCGGCAATTGTCAGGCAAGCGAGCGCTGCTGCCAGTTTCGATGTATTCATGGTTTTTTCCTCTGTAATGCTCATTCTTCGATCCAATACGCGCCAAGACCCAGGCGTACCGTTGCTTCACCGCTGTCTTCGGCGGCCTCATGGTCACTTAGCCAGGCATCGACGCGTTCAAGAAACGCCTGGCCCTCTTGTTCAAGAAAATTCTGGAATGCAGGAACATCCGCGGCTCTTACCTGTGTATTCGTTG
This sequence comes from Pseudomonadota bacterium, assembly GCA_038533035.1. GTDB lineage: Bacteria > Pseudomonadota > Gammaproteobacteria > Steroidobacterales > Woeseiaceae > UBA1847. The sequence goes on along the minus strand of JBCAZN010000054.1, from coordinate 1,010 downwards.
CGCGGCGTTCAAACTTCGGCATATCGTCGCTTGATCGATACAGGTTGTAGGCGACGGTGTTGCCCAGGTCTTCCAGCACCGAACCCGAACTCAAAATCTGCGCCGCATCGAGTTGCCGCGGCATGTAATTGCGTTTCCTGGCAACCAGGTTGCCATCGGCGTCGGTCTCAACGGCGCCTACATGGATGAGCTCTTTGAGCATCGTCGTTGGCGGCACATCGCCGACGTAGCGCTTGCACAATGCGTCAAATGATCGTTGCGTTCCGTCTTTTGCAAGCGGCAGGGGAGCGCCGTTGTCGCTACTGAAGTCAGCATCGGTGTGCCAGCCGGTGAGGACTCGCGTCGCATGGTTCATGCTGTCGACGACATCATTGGAATCCGACCGCTCGAGCAACTTGCGGATACGCGATACGTCGCGCCGCGTCAGTCCCGTCAGAATCGATACTCGCGAGATATTCGTGGGCCGGCCGCGAATTCCAAAGTCCCGGCTCGCAACGTCAACGTAGGTGGTCTTGGCAACGTCCATCACCTCACGCCAGGTCACGCCGGCGCGCAGCAGTATTCCGGCGATCGGCCCGAAAAATCCGCGAAAGGCTTTCAGTACAAGTTGTTTGGTGGTTTCCATATCTGAGAGAAATAGTCTCAAATACAATTTAGAAAGGCAAGCCGAAATTCGTGGCAGCGTTTCAGGCACCACACTCGTAATAGTGATTGGTCTTACCAATTATGGGAGCCTGTTCTGAATGTCTGGTTGACAATCGTTATGACAGGTGCGAAGGTATACCTATATAAAGGGAGCAGGCTGCGCTGTGGAGAAATCCATGCCCTTGCGGTCGTCCCACGAATATCGGCACACACAGCAGGGTGGGCCGACATAACAAACAGAATCGCGCAGTTGTTCGGGGGAAATTCAGCATGCGCTTAGGCAACACTTATACGTGTCGACAAGATTCTCGCGCTTTTCTTGCAGCGAAAAACGCGCTGCGGCAGTGCCAATTACCTCAAAAAAT